>SLFH01000087.1 GCA_007124345.1 Phycisphaerales bacterium
CACACCCCTCACAACCCCATTGATCCAGATGCCCTCAGCGGCTACCATCCCGACTCGTCGAGGGGCTGCGCCGGGTGTGCAGCCCGAGACCCTGACAGGAACCAAAGACGACCATGATCGCAGCTGAAAAGAAGGCCCGGATCATCAGCGACTTCCGTCGCGACGAGTCCGACACAGGCTCACCCGAAGTCCAGATCGCCCTCCTCACCGCAAGGATCCAGGAGGTCGCAGAGCACATGCGCTCGAACAAACAGGACTTCCACAACCGCCGCGGCCTCGTTGCCATGGTCTCCAGGAGGAACAGCCTCCTCCGGTACCTCGCCCGCACCGACCGCGAGCGCTACCTCGACACCATCCAGCGCCTCGGCCTGCGCAAGTAAACCAAGAGCCCGTCGGCCCAAAAGCCGGCGGGTTTTTTTCGTACCAGCGGCCGTCAAGGTGACGGTCGGCCGGTCGGCCGCCCCGCCGGGTGGCAGTAGGCAAGCCGCAGTCCCCGCCCCGCCCAATCGCTCCAAGCGAGCTCAGGGCCAACCGGGTTCTTCCTGCGACTTGCCCTTTGCCTCTCTGGCATTCGCGGGGCTCTCACCGACCCGGCACACCAATGTGGATGGATCGTTTCGCCGCCGAAAGGGCTCTTCCCTCCGGCCAACGCGGGAGATCCGCGGGCGGGCATCGGGCCCGGACCCCGCAGAAAGAGGCCAAAGCCGTGATCAAAACCAGCGAACTCCTCGGGAAGATCGTCGTCGAGAAGGAAATCGGCGGACGCGTCATGTCCATCGCCACCGGAAAGGTCGCAAAGCTCGCGACCTCCGCCGTCATCATCACCTACGGCGAGAGCACCGTCCTCTGCTCCTGCATGCGGGCCGACCCCCGTCCGGGCCTGGACTTCTTCCCCCTCCAGGTCGACTACCGCGAGAAGACCACCGCCGCCGGCAAGTTCCCCGGAGGCTTCCGCAAGCGTGAGGGTGCGCCCAACGACAAGGAAGTCCTCACCATGCGGATGATCGATCGCCCGATCCGTCCGCTCTTCCCCGATGGCTTCATCGACGAGGTCCAGATCCAGTGCTGGGTCATGAGCCACGACCAGGAGAACGACACCGACATCCTGGCCTCCAACGGCGCCTCGGCCGCCCTGCACATCTCCGACGCCCCTTTCGACGGACCGATCGCCACCGTCCGTGTCGGACGCGTCCACACCGACGACGGGCCCGTCTTCGTCCTTAACCCGACCGTGACGCAGATGGAGTACTCCGACCTCGACCTCGTGCTCAGCGGGCACAAGGACGGGATGAACATGATCGAGGTCGGCGCCGCCGAGCTCCCCGAAGACGAGATGCTCAAGGCGATCGAGTTCGGCTACGAAGGCGTCAAGGCCACCCTCGAACTGATCGAAGAGCTCCGCTCGAAGGTCGGCGCCGAGAAGGTCATCAAGAACCCGCTGAACCTCCCAGCCGACGATGTCATGGCCGAGGTCAAGAAGGCCGCCGAGGCCGAGATGGTCAAGGCCCGCCAGATCAAGTCCAAGGCCGAGCGCCACGCCGCCGTCGACGCCCTGCGCAGCAAGATGCTCGACGAGCACTTCAAGATCAACGAGACCGGGACCGTCGCCCAGTACGAAGAGAGCAAGACCCGGCGCGCCCAGGCCAAGGAAGCCTTCCGCACACTCGAGAAGAAGGTCACCCGACGCCTGATCGTCGAGCAGGGCATCCGCGCCGACGGACGCAAGGCCAAAGAGATCCGACCGCTGGAGATGCAGACCGGCATCTTTGCCCGCACCCACGGCTCGGCCTTCTTCCAGCGAGGCGAGACCCAGTCGCTCATCTCCTGCGCCCTGGGCACCTCCAAGGACGAGCAGATCATCGACGGCCTCGTCCCCGAGTACTCCAAGAAGTTCACGCTCCACTACAACTTCCCGCCCTTCTGCACCGGCGAGGCCGGACGCATCATGGGCCCCGGCCGACGCGAGATCGGCCACGGCGCCCTCGCGGAGCGCTCCCTTATGGGAATCCTCCCCGCGCCCGAAGACTTCCCCTACACCATCCGCCTTATCAGCGACATCACCGAGTCCAACGGCTCCTCGTCGATGGCCTCGGTCTGCGGCGGCTGCCTCGCCCTCATGGACGCGGGCGTCCCCATCGTCGCGACCTGTGCGGGCATCTCCGTCGGACGCTTCACCGATGAAGAAGGCAAGAAGGAGCTCTTCGTCACCGACATCCTCGGCGAGGAAGACTTCTTCGGCGACATGGACTTCAAGGTCTCCGGCACACGCGAAGGCATCACCGGCATCCAGCTCGACCTCAAGGCCCGCGGCCTGAACCTCGGCCAGATCGAGACCATCTTCCAGCAGGCCAAGGAAGGGCGCCTCGAAATCATCGAGCAGATGGAGAAGGTCATCGACGCCCCGCGTTCGGACATCAGCCCCTACGCCCCGCGCCTCGTCACCATCCGCATCGACCCCGACAAGATCGGCAAGCTCATCGGCCCCGGCGGCAAGACCATCCGCGCCCTGCAGGACAAGTACGGCATCAGCATCGATGTCGAGGACGACGGCACCGTCATGCTCGCCTCGCCCAACGGCCAGACCATCGAGCAGGCCCGCGCCGAGATCGAGGCCATCTGCGAGGAGATCAAGGTCGGCACCATCTACGAGGGCCGCGTCGTCAGCACCAAGGACTTCGGCGCCTTCGTCGAGCTCGCCCCGGGCACCGACGGCATGTGCCACATCTCCGAGCTCGCCGACGGCTATGTCAAGAGCGTGACCGATGTCGTCAAGGTCGGCGACTATGTCCGCGTCAAGGTGATCCTCGTCGACGACCAGGGCCGCATCAAGCTCAGCCGCAAGGCCGCCATGGCCGGCGAAGGCACCGAGGGGGCCGACGCCGAAGAGGAAACCGCCGAGGCCTGATCGGACGGGATTACCGGGCAAACACACCCCCATAACGGGGCATCCCGCTTGAAGGGCGCAGGAATCTACGGTTCCTGCGCTCTTTTGTTGACCCTTCCCCTCGGTCTCTGGTAATCTGGGGGATCGCCCTTCCGTTGCGTTGGTTGGGCGTGAAATCGTGGGGTTGCGCGTCCGGCGCGCACAGCAAAGGCCGGCGTCTCGTGAGGGCGGGCCGTGCCGAAGCCCAGATCGGGCGACGGGGCGGGTCCGTTCCTTGGCCGGCGCTCTCGGAAAGGGGCGGTCATGACTGACCGAACACCGGACCGGCTGACGGAGTCTCGTGGCGAGGTCAAATGGTTCGATCCGCGCAAGGGCTTCGGCTTCCTGGTCGGGCCCGAAGGCCAGGACATCTTTGTCCACTACAGTGTGATCGATGGCGACGGCTTCCGCGTCCTGAAGGATGGGACGAGCGTCGAGTACGACGCCGAACGCACCGAAAAGGGCTGGAAGGCGACGCGGGTGAGTCGCGAGGTCGAGGCCGAGGTTCAGGTTGTCCCGAGACGCAACTACGCCAGAACGCCGAGGCGCTGACCGGGTCGCGCCTGCCGCTTTCGCGGAGGAGCACGCGCGTTGACCGGCTGGGTTCTGGGGTTTGTGCTCGGCGCGTTGGCGACGACGGTCGCCGGGCTGGTGCTGCTGCGCGCCGCGGTCGAGCGTGTGCGGACCGCCGAGCGACGTGCGCGCGCGAGCGAGCGTCTGGCCGAGCTGGGCGCGATGACCAGCGGTCTCGCCCACGAGATCCGCAATCCGCTGTCGACGATCACACTCAACGCGCAGATCCTGGCCGAGGCGATCGAGGACTTGCCGGTCGATCCGGACGAGAAGTCGCGCCTGACGCGTCGGGTCGGGACGCTGTACAGGGAGACCGACCGGCTGAGCGCGATCCTCGCGGACTTTCTGCGCTACGCGGGCGAGTTGCGTTTGAGCCGCGAAGAGGCGGATGTGAACCTGTTGGTGGACGAGCTGGTCGATTTCTTTCATCCCCAGGCCGAGCGTCAGGGCGTGCGGCTTCGCGCGGATCTTGAGCCGGGCGGTCTGCAGGCGAGCGTTGATGTGCCCCAGCTCAAGCAGGCGGTGCTGAACCTGATGCTCAACGCGGTGCAGGCGATGTCCGTTCAAAATCCGAACAATGGTACGCCCGAACTGATCCTCAAGACAAGGCGCGAGGTGTCGGGGGGCCGGGACCGCGAGGGTTCGGCGGTGATCCATGTGATCGACACGGGCCCGGGGATGGACGGGGAGACGCGCCGGAAGATCTTCGAGCCGTACTACTCAACAAAGAAGGGGGGGACGGGGCTCGGGCTGCCGACGACGCGTCGGATCGTCGAGGCCCACGGGGGGACGCTGGAGATCTATTCAGAGCCTGGGCGCGGGACGGACTTTGCGATCCGTTTGCCTTTGGGGACGGCGGAGGAAAACGGCTGACGCGGCGGGTCGGACCCGACTCTTCGCTTTGCTCAGAGGTCGGCGTCAGGAGAGAGGTGTCTTCTTAGAGCCTGGTTCTGACTTCCCAGAGGTCTGGGAAGAAGCGGTGGGTGATGAGTTGGCGGAGGAAGGTGACGCCGCTGGAGCCTCCGGTGCCGGTCTTGCCGCCGATGATGCGTTCGACGGTGGTCATGTGTCGGTAGCGCCAGAGGCCGAACTGTTCGTCGATGTCGACGAGCTTTTCGCACATCTCGTAGGCGTCCCAGTGGCGTTTGGGGTCGCGGTAGACGCGTTTGAGGATCTCGACGACTTCCTCGTTGACGCTGTGCGGCTCGGTGACGTCGCGCTCCAGGGCGCTCTTTGGCATCTCCAGCCCGCGCCGGTCGAGGTAGCGGAGGAACTCGTCGTAGATGCCCGGCGATTCGACGGCCTGCTGGAGGCGGGCGTGCCAGGCGGGGTCGTGCTGGTGGAGGCGGAGCATCTGGGCGTCCTTGTTGCCCAAGAGGAACTCGACGAGGCGGTACTGGGGGCTCTGGAAGCCGCTGGCGGGCCCGAGGACATCTCGGAACTGGAGGTACTCGCTGGGGGTGAGCGTGGCCAGGACGCTCCACTGGTTGGTGAGTTGGGTCTGGATGTGCTTGACGCGGGCGAGGACTTTGAAGCAGGGCTCGAGGTCGTCGCTCTGGATCCAGCGGATGGCGGCTTCGAGCTCGTGGATCATCAGCTTCAGCCAGAGCTCTGAGGTCTGGTGCTGGATGATGAAGAGCATCTCGTCG
>SLFH01000049.1 GCA_007124345.1 Phycisphaerales bacterium
GCGTGCGACTGGTCGTACACCTCGTCGGGGCCGAAGGTCGCGTAGTCCTCGCTGTACAGCGCGTTGGGGCTCTTGCGCCGGATCGGCGTCGCGTGCCCCTTGAACAGTCGCACCACCACCTCGCCCGTCAGCGGCTCGGCCAGCGTCTCGGACTGGGCCATCAGCGCCGCTCGCAGCGGCGTGAACCAACGCCCCTCGTACACCAGCCTCGCAAACTCCAGCGCCGAACGCTCCTTGGCTCTGAACGCCTCGCGGTCGAGCACAAGCTCTTCGAGGGCCGAGAGCGCTTCCTTGATCACCGTGCCGCCGGGCGTCTCGTACAGCCCGCGCGATTTCATGCCCACCACGCGGTTCTCGATGATGTCCACGCGTCCGACGCCGTGCGGGCCGGCCAGCGCGTTGAGCTTCTCGACCAGCTTTTCGCCCGCCATGCGCTCGCCGTCGAGGGCGACAGGCCGCCCGTGCTCGAACGACAGGCTTACATCCAGCGGCTTGTCGGGGGCCTCGGCGATCGACGCCGTCAGCATCCACGCGTCCTCGGGCGGCGGGTTCCACGCGTCTTCGATCGCCCCGCCCTCGTGGCTGATGTGCCACAGGTTCCGGTCGCGGCTGTAGATCTTCTCAGCCGACGCCGTCACGGGGATGCCACGCTCGCGCACATACCCCAATAGGTCTTCGCGGCTCTTGAACTTCCAGTTCTTCTGGCGCCACGGCGCGATCACTTCCAGATCGGGCGCCAGGGCGCTGAAGCACGAGTCGAAACGCACCTGGTCGTTGCCCTTGCCCGTGCACCCGTGGGCGACCGAGTCGCACCCGTGCTTGCGGGCCGCCTCGACCTGCGCCTTGGCGATCACCGGGCGCGCCATCGCCGTGCCCAGGAGGTACCGCCCCTCGTACACCGCCCCGGCGATCAGCGTCGGGAAGACATAGTCCTCGATGAATTCACGCTTGAGGTCGGCGACCTCGCAGGCGACGGCCCCGCTCTTGAGCGCCTTCTCCTCGATGCCAACAAGCTCCTCGTCCCCCTGCCCCACATCGGCGACAAAGGCGACGACCTCGCAGTCGTAGGTCTCTCTCAGCCAGGTCAGGATCGCGGAGGTGTCGAGTCCGCCCGAATACGCCAATGCAACACGGTTCGCCATAGTCAGTCGCTCTCTCCCAGCAGGTTCATCAGCAGCGCGTTCTGCGCATGCATTCGGTTCTCGGCCTGGTCGTACACGACCGATCGGGCGCTGTCCACCACGCTGTCGGTCACCTCGACCCCGCGCTTGGCCGGCAGGCAGTGCATGAACAGGGCGTCCGGGCCCGCCGAGGCCATCAGCGCATTGTTCACCTGGTAGTCGCGGAACGCTTCGAGCCTCTTGCCCGCCTCGTCCGCCTGCCCCATCGAGACCCAGGCGTCGGTATACACCGCGTCGCACCCCTCCAGGGCCGAAAGTTCATTCGTAATTTTTAACGATGCGCCGCTCGCCCCTGCACGCTCGCCGCTCAGCCGGGACATCTCCGGCGTCGGCTCGTACCCCGGCGGCGTCACCACCACCAGATCCACGCCCATGATCGAACTCGCAAGCATCAGCGAGTGGCAGACATTGTTACCGTCCCCGATGTACGCCAGCTTCTTCTCCTCAAGCGAGCCCAGCCGCTCGCGCAGCGTCAGCATGTCCGCCAGCGCCTGGCACGGATGCGTCAGATCGCTCAGCGCGTTGACGACCGGCTTCGACGAGTAGGTCGCAAGCTCTTCCAGGGTTCTGTGCTCAAAGACGCGGGCGATCACCACATCGCTCCAACGCTCCAGGTTCTTGGCGTAGTCCTTGATCGCCTCGCGCTCGCCGATCAGGCTGTGGATGTGTTCGAGGTAGATCGCGTGCCCCCCGAGCCGGGCAAAGCCGACCTCGAAGCTCACCCGCGTCCGAAGCGAAGGCTTCTCGAACAACAGCACACCGACCCGGCCCGCAAGGGCCGACCGGTACGACGCCGGATCGGCCTTGATCGCCGACGCAAGGTCCAGCACGCCCGCGATCTCGTCGCGCGTCCAAGCGGCCAGCGTGAGCAGGTCACGCCCAAACAGTGATGGCGTCAGCCCGCTCACGATTCCACCTCCGACTTCTTGTTTACAGCGCCCCGCGCCATGCGCCCTGCGCCCCCGCCGACCACCCTCGTCCCCACACGCTCGCCCGACGCCAACCCCTCTAGCGCCTCCGGATCATCGAACGACGCGATCAGCACCGGCACGCCCAGCGCCCGCGCCGTCTCGAATGCGCCGCGCACCTTCGGCACCATTCCCCCCTCGATCACACCCGCCTTGATCAGGCGCTCGATCTCCGCCCCGTCGATCTCTGCAAGCGTCGTCCCCGCCTCGCCACGCACGCCCGGGACATCGGTCAGGAACACCACGCCCGTCGCCCCCGCGACACGCGCGACACCAGACGCCGCGTCGTCGGCGTTGATGTTGACGAGTTCCCCGTCGGGCGCCGAGCCGATCGAGCTGAATACTGGCAGGTACCCCGCCTCCAGCAGCGTCCCGATCAGCGAGCCGTCACCCCCGACAATCTCGCCCACCCGCCCCGCGTCCGGCCCGTACTTCGTTGTCACCTCGCAGCGCAGAGCCCCGCCCGAGGAGAGCATCAGCCCGACCGCCGGCACGCCCGCCGCGACCATCGCGCCGACCAGCCCCGCGTTGACCTTGCCCGCCAGCACCCCCGCGATCTCGCGCATCTGCTCGGGCGGGGTCAGCCGGATGCCGTCGCGTTTGACCGTCGGCATGCCGAGGCGCTCAAGATGCCGCGCGATCGCCTCGCCTCCGCCGTGGACGATGATCACGCCCGAGCCGTCACGCCGGGCAGTCAGCGCCAGGTGCAGCGAGCCCAGCGCCCGCCAGAGCTCGGCGCGAGCCTCGGGCCGCTCGACCCCCAGCCCGCCGAGCTTGACCACCAGCACCACGCCGGGGCGATCGGGGCGGCCGCCCATCAGAGCACCTCCAGCCCGTGCGTCTCGGGCAGCCCGAACGACACATTCATGCACTGCACCGCCTGCCCCGCGGCGCCCTTCACCAGGTTGTCGATCGAGCTGGACACCACCAGGTGCCCCGCCCCGTCATCGATCAGCCCGATGTCGCAGCAGTTCGTCCCGCGCACATCCACAGTCTTGGGCCAGCGCCCTTCGGGCAGCAGACGAACGAACCGCTCCGAGCCGTACCTTTCCTTGTACACCCCGCGCACCCTCGCCGCGTCCCAGCCCTCGGCCAGCTCGACATGGATCGTGCTCACGATCCCGCGGTCCAGCGGCGCAAGGTGGGGGGTGAACCGAACCGCAACCCCGGCGTGATGCCCGATCTCCGGCTGGTGCCGGTGGCGCAGCGCCCCGTACGCCTCCAGCCCGACCTCGCAGAACAGATTGCCGAGTTTCGGGCTCCGCCCCGCGCCGCTCACCCCGCTGATCGAGCTGACCACCGGCGTCGAGCCCGCCCTGATCGCCCCGGCCTCCACCAGCGGGCGCAACGGCAGGATCGCCGAAGTCGGATAACACCCGGGCACCGCAACAAGCTTCGCGCCCTTGATCCGCTCGCGAGCAATCTCGACCAAGCCGTACACCGCCGATTCGAGCAGATCGGGGTGGGCGTGCTCAAACCCGTAGTGCTTCGGGTACAGCCCCGCGTCGGGCAGCCGGTACGCCGCCGACAGATCAAACACCCGGATCCCACGATCCAAAAGCGCCTTGGCCAGCTCCACGCTCGCCTCGTGTGGTGTCGCCAAGAACGCCGCGTCCGGCCCCAGTTCCGCGATCTTGCCCGGGTCCGCGGGCTCAACGGGCAGGTCCAGCCGCTCTCGGAATCGCCCGAACAGCTCGCCCATTGTCGACGCGTCGTCGGCACGCCGGGCCGAGCCGAACAGACCGACCACCGACGCCCCGGGATGATGCACCAGCAGGCGGCAGACCTCCGCGCCGGTGTACCCGGCGGCTCCGATGACCACGCAGCGCAGCGTCACGCTTCGTGCTCCTCGGGCCGAACCTCGCCGATCTCCCCGTCGCCGTTCTCGGTCTCAGACGGCGGGCTCCCGTCGGGCCAGGCCATCTCCGAGAGCACTCGAAGCCGGTCGCGCAGGCACATCGCAGAACTCTGGTCACGCATCGCGATGAAGATCGTGTCGTCGCCGGCCAGCGTCCCGAACACGCCGTCCAGCGGCGTCCGGTCCAGCTCCAGCCCGACGATCTGCGCATGCCCCGGCCCGGTCCGCAGGATCACCAGCGTCCCCGCGCACTCGATCCGCGTCACAAACCCTTTCAGCACACTCCGCAGCATCGGCCGGTCACTGAACGCCTTCGGCGCGTGCTCAGGCAGCCGGTAGCCCATCGGCCCCTTAAAGACCCCGAGCGTCCGCAGGTCTCGCGAAAGCGTCGGCTGGGTCACCAGCAACCCACGCTCGGCGAGCATCTGCTGCAACTGCTCCTGATTGCTGACGATCCCACTCCCCACGAGCTCAAGGATCACGCTGTGTCTTGCAGCTCTTGTCATGTGCAAGATCATTCATGCTCTGCATAAAGTTGTCAACCCCGTATGTTATGGGACTATAGCGCTCCCGGCCACGCTCGCCAGCGCAGCCGACGCGCACCCCTGGCCGCGTCCGGGAATTCTCAACCCAGAACGCGGGACACTCCGATCCTCACTCCGTGGATTCGTGCGCCCGGAGGAGATCTGTCATGGCATCCAACACCGCCCAACCGACCGTCGGCCTGCTGCTGCTGGCCGCTCTCATCGTCGCCGCCCTCGGCACGCGCCCCGCGGCCGACAAGCCCGCCGACCTCATCCAGAACGCCGACGGCTCGGACGCCGACCGTCCCGACGCCCGCACCCTGCGCGATCTGGCCGGACTCTCCGTCGGGCTTCAGACGCTACGGCAGCTCGGGGCGATGCTCGAGGCCGCCCCGCCCGCCATCGAAGCCGCAAATCATTCGGCTGAGCAAGGGATCGCCGTTCTGGAGACCGCGACCGACGCATGGATGCGGGCCTCCGCGTTCGCGATCGCCTCGCTCCCCAGAGCTGAAACCCCCGGAGCCGGGCTCGCCGCCATCGAGGAAGCGCCAGCCGACCCGGCGGAGATCGCAGCCCGTCTCGGCC
>SLFH01000325.1 GCA_007124345.1 Phycisphaerales bacterium
CCGTTGTTGTGTGATGCCGCCAGACCTCGTAGGCGACGAGGAGCACGATAATCGAAAGTTCTTTGGCCCGCTCGTCGAACTCTTCGAGGTCGTCGTCGAGATCATCGGCTGCTTTATCGGCCTCGATGTCTGCGGGGATCTTCGCCGCCCAGCCTTCCACGGCCTGCCGGATCCCGGGCGTCACCGCCGCGATGAAGGCCTCCCGTTCTTGCGGCAACTCCTTCGGCGGCTGCAACGCCCTGATCGCCTCGAAGAACGATCGAAAGGCTTCTCGGAATCCCTCCTCGCCCGCGTCGGAAGCCACATCGCTGACCGCGATCGACAGCGGCGTATGGCCCTCGCGGTTCTTCGCCGTTGGATCCGCGCCAGCGCCGAGCAGCAGCTCGGTCTTCTCCACTGAACAAGCGCACGGGCCGTCGACGGCGTGAAACAGCAGCGGCTCTTCTGCTTTCTCGTAACTCTTGCCGTTCCATCGACGCCTCGAACAGACCGCGTTCGGATCCGCCCCGAGTTCGCAAAGCACCGCGACCTCGGGCACGAACCCCTCCTCGATCGCGCGGGCCAGCGGCGTCTGCCCGTTCTTGTTGCGATGCTCGATGTCGACGCCGAGTTCCTTGATGTACGACAAGATCGGCCTGACATTCTCCTCGTCGTCGCCGACAAAGCTCACATCGATCGGTGCGTGGAAGGCGTTATAGCCGTATTCGCTGACCGCGTGCGGGTCGGCGCCGTGCTCGACGAGCAATCGCAGCAGCTCGACGCTCCTGCTTTCCGAACGAACGGCCGACATGAAGAGCGTGAAGCCGTGATCGCTCGTCGCGTTCGGATCGGCCCCGGCCTCCAGCAGCGATCGAACGCGACGAAGCGGATTTTCCAGACTACCCAACGCCGACATCAGGGGCGTGTGGTCCCCGCAGTCGCGATCCTCGAGCGACAGGCCGGCTTCGATCAGCAGCCTCGCAACCTCGGTCGAAGCGGCGTGGAACAACGCCGACTGTCTCTCGTCGTCGCGTTGTTCGGGATCGGCGCCCGCGTCGAGCAACAGCTTCACGCACTCGGCGCTGCCGGATTCTGCCGCACGGAACAACGGGATGTCTGACGAGCTCGGGGCGCTCCGCCGTCGTGCGATGTCCTCCTCTTCCATCCGATCCATCTCGGCCTTCGCTTCGGCGATCCACGGCTCGGACTCTTCACCAGCCTCCCGAGCGTCCCGCTCCCTGATCTCTCGGCTTCGGCGGTTGAGTTCCCGATACTCCGCCTCCTCCTTGTCCGGATCGAAGTAAGGCTTGGGTGACAGCCCGCGTTCGAGCAGCAGCCGCAGCCGCTCCGGATCACCGGTCGCCGCCGTCTTGCAGAGCAGGCGGTTGGCGTCCTCCAGATCTTGCGGCAGCGGGCACCCGGCCTCCAGCAGCACGCCGAGCCGCGCGCCGTCCCCGCCCCTGATCGCCCCTGTCTCCGGATCCCAACCCAACCCGATACAGGCGGGAAAGATCGCCGAAAGTTCGTCGATCTGTTGGCGCGGATCCGCCCCGAGTTCGAGCAGCAGACGGAGCGTTTCCGCGTCCGCCCCGCGGTCCGAGCCCGCCGCGAGCATCAGCGGCGTGATTTCCTCGTCCGAGCCGTCGCCGAACAGGTCGACCGTGAGGACCGCGTTGACATCCCGCCCGCCCGCGGCAAACGCTCTGATCGCCGCCACGTCGCCCGACATGACGGCGGCGACAAACGGATCCAGCTCGACAGGCCCCTCGCGATCCGATCCGGATTGTGGGTCTTCGTCCATGCCGCAAGCATACCGAGAAGAGACCCCGGCGCGTGCGGGGGTTCGGCAGGCACGCGCCGGGGCTGGGGGATTCTGATTTCCGGTTGCGAGCTCGGCGGGCCGGCCTCGCGGGGGACCGATCACACGCCGGCGCGTTCGCTCAGCAGCTTTTCAAGCCTGTCGTAGCTCATCGTGACGCCCTGCTCCATCGGCGAGCTGAGGACCATGTCGCGGGATTCCTTGCTCTCGTAGCGGATGGTGGTGGTGACGGTCGTGACGCCGTCGCGTTCGGTCAGCTCCGTCTTCACCAATGCCTCGCCGGCGTACCAGGCCTGATCGAACTTCTCGGTGGCGACGAACCGCTGCGGCGGGTCGACCTCGCGGTACTCGCCGCCCCAGCCCATCTCGCTCCCGTCGGGGCCGGACGCGACGAAACGGTACTTGCCGCCGACGCGCAGGTCGATCTCGCACGACAGCAGGGGCCACTCCGGCGGGCCCATCCACCGCTTGAGCAGCTCGGGCGTGGTCATCGCCTCGAACACCATCGCTCGCGGGGCGTTGAACGAACGCGTCATCACGATCTCGGTATCGCTGGGCGTACTCACCTTCAGGGTGTGCGGATTGCTCATCGGCATCCTCCTTTCTCGTGGTTTCTGAGTGGATCACGGCTCGTGGTGCGGTGTCGCCCCACGCAATTCGTCGAGCAGCTCCCGCTCACGCTGGCGCGAGAGCGTCGCCGACGGATCGACGCCGCTGGCGAGCTTGCCGCCGGCCTCACGCTCAGACGCGAGCCATGCCCGCGTGTCTCGGACCGTCGCTTCGAGCTCGCGGCAGCGCAGCCCCGCATCGAGCGCCCGACCGATCCCGACATCCAGCATCCCGCACCGCTCGGCGTGGACCCACAGCGGCAATTCCGTCCATGGCGAAACGCCCCGCCCGAGCAGGAACGGCTCGGGCCCCCACACAAGCCGTGCGTCAGAACCAGTGACGCGGACGATCTCCTCCAGCATCCGGCGCATGGTCAGCGGCTGTGCCGGACCCGTCGCGTTGAACACACCGCCGCCCCCGGCCGCGGCTGTCTGCAACGCCCACTCGGCCATGTCCCGCGCGTCGATCACCTGCACCGGCCCGTGCGGGTCGCCCGGCGCGAGCACCTCGCCGCCATCGGCGATGCGCCTGATCCAGTACGCCAGCCGCCCCGTCGGGTCGTGCGGCCCAGCCAGCAGCCCCGAACGCACGATCAGCGATCGACCCGGAAACACCGCCTCGACCTCCCGCTCGCACAGCAGTTTCAGGCCGCCGTAGTGCTCCGGCTTGAATTCGTGGGTGAGCGAATCGTCGAGTTCCTGCACGGGCGCGCCTTCGTCGGACCCAGGAGCGATCGGATGGGCGTAGACGCTGATGCTGGAGATGAATGTGTAATGATCGGCCGCATCGCGCAGTTTCTGGCACGACGCCCCCACCACGCCCGGCAGATAGCCGCAGGTATCGACCACCGCGTCCCACCGGCGACTGTCGAGCAACGCAAGGTCGGTCTCGCGATCGCCCCGGATCGTCTCGATGTGCGGATAGAGGCCCGGGTTTGTCTTGCCGCGGTTGAACAGCGTGACCTCGTGTCCAACCGCCAGCGCCGCATCTACAAAGTGTCGACCAAGAAAAAGCGTGCCGCCGATCACAAGCACTTTCATCGCGCACCCTCTCCGGCGTTGACCTCCGGCTCACCCGTCGCCGATGCAGCCCCGGCCGAAGCGCCCAATCGCCATGAGACCGCCGAGATCCACGCCCACAGCAGCACGACCGCGGCTGTAAACGCGAGGACCGACCACGCGGCCCCACCGCCCGAGGCGATCGCACCGAACCCGGCGAAGAAGAACACGCCCGTCGCGGCGCTGTAGGCCGCCCAGCCCGCCATCTTCACGCTATAGAACCTGACGGCCATCGCCAGGCAAGCCCCGATCGCGCCCAGAAACCCGACCGCACCGCACAGGAAGTGCAACTGCCCGTGCCAGCTCATCGATTCGGGCGGGCCCGGCGGCGTTCCCGGCGGAAACCCGTCCATCGCGTCGGCCACGAACACCCCCGACGCGACCAGCCCCAGCCCGTACACACCCAGCAGCACCGGCCCGGCGACGCGGCCCCGCCCCCGGTCCATCGCACGCATCATGCCGTACGCGCCCAGCAAGACCAGCACGCCGCTGACGATGAAGTTCGAGATCTGGATGAACCCCAGATCACCGAGGCTCATCAGGCTCAGCGCGTGACGCGTCGGATCGAAACCCTCACGCAGCAGCATCTGCAGCGCCCCGACACCGATGTACACCGGCCCGGCGGCGACGCCGCAATACAACAAACGCCTCGTCATTACGCCCCCTCCACCCCGCATCGAGTCTGCCATTCATTCGCTCCGTTGCTGATGCCGATCGCCTAGGGCCGATCAAGCCGACAGATGCTCCGCCAGTCTGTCGAGGCTGGAGCCCCAGCCCTCGACCACGCCCATCTTCTCGTGCTTCTCGCGGTCGGCCGCGCTCGGGTGTTCGATCACCAGCGTCACACGCGTCCGATCGCCGACTTCTTCAAAGTGCACGGTCGTCACGATCCCCCGCGGCAGATCCTCGACCGGGTACTCAAACCCTTCGTCGAACCAGTCGGTCGTCACGATGCGCCGCATCGGCGTCACCTCGCGGAACTCCCCGCTGACCGGGTACTCCTTCCCGTCGGGCCCGCTCATCACATACCGCCAGACGCCGCCCGGGCGGAGGTCCATCTCGACCACGCGCGTCGAGAACCCCCGGGGCCCCCACCACTGCGCGATGCGCTCAGGGTCCGTCCACGCCTCCCACACCAGCGAGACCGGCGCATCGAGCAGCTTGGTCAGCACGAGCTCGCGGTCGTTCTGCGCGACTGTTCTTGCAGGCTCTCCGGGCTTCATCGCTCGTTTCCTCCCGCGGCTTCGCCGGCGCTCCCGCCCGGCTTCCGCTTCGCCTCCGCCTTCATCTCTTCAAGCACCGCGTCCAGACGCACGAAGTTCGCCTCCCAGAACGCCCGGTACGCCTCCGTCCACTCGGCGACCTGACGCAACGGCTCGGCGTTGATGCGGCACACATGCGACCGCCCCTCAACACGACGATCGACCAGCCCCGCACGCTCCAGCACGCGGACATGCTTCGACGCGGCCGGGAACGACATCTCCAACGGCCCGGCCAGATCGCTCAGGTTCCGCTCCCGCTCGGTCAACCGACGCAGCATCTCCCGCCGCGCCGGGTGGGCCAACGCGTGGAAGACGGCGTCCAGAGCCTCGGGCTGCATTGAAACCATGCGGTTCAGTATGCGGACCTCC
>SLFH01000252.1 GCA_007124345.1 Phycisphaerales bacterium
CAAGGACGCGGCCAGGACCACCGGCACCGCCGTCGTCTTCAGGCCCGACTCGACGATCTTCCCCGACACGACCTTCGATTACGGCATCCTGCAGGCCCGCCTGCGCGAGCTCTCGTTCCTCAACCCGGGCGTGACGATCCGGCTCTCCGACGAGCGAGTGGGCGCCGACGGCAAGCCCCGCTCGGAGACCTTCCGAGCCGAGAACGGCTTGGTCGAGTATGTCCAGCACCTGATGGCGAACAAGTCGCCCGTCTGCCGCCCGATCCACGCCCAGCGGGTGGACGATGACCGCGGCCTCATCTGCGAAGTCGCGATGCAGTACCACGACGGGTACAACGAGATGCTGCTGACCTTCGCCAACAACATCAACAATGTCGACGGGGGCACGCACGGCCAAGGCTTCAAGGCGGCGCTGACTCGCACGCTGAACAACTACGCCAAGAAGTCAGGCCTGCTGCGCGAGAAAGACCCGAGCCCCTCGGGCGAGGACCTCCGCGAGGGCATGATCGCGATCGTCTCGGTCAAGCTGCCCGACCCCGCGTTCAACAACCAGCCCAAAGAGAAGCTGCTGAACCCCGAGATCGAGGCGTTCACGGCCCAGGCCGTCTCCGACGCGCTGAACCAGTGGCTCGAAGAGAACCCGGCTGAGGCGAAACGCCTGTGCCAGAAGGGCGTGATGGCCGCCCAGGCGCGCGAGGCGGCCCGCAAGGCCCGCGAGCTGACCAGGCGCAAGAGCGCCCTCGACTCGGGCTCGATGCCCCACAAGCTCCGCGACTGCAAGACCAAGGATGTCGAGCGGAGCGAGATGTTCATCGTCGAAGGTGATTCTGCAGGCGGCAGCGCCACACAGTGCCGCGATGTCGAGACGCAGGCGATCCTCCCCCTCCGCGGCAAGCTGCTCAATGTCGAAAAGGCCCGCATCGACAAGATCCTCGCCTTCGAGGAAATCAGGACGCTGATCGCGGCCCTCCGCTGCGGCATCGGCGGCGACTTTGACATCAGCCGCCTCCGCTACGGCAAGGTCGTCATCATGACCGACGCCGATGTGGACGGGAGCCACATCCGCACGCTGCTGCTCACCTTCTTCTTCCGCCAGATGCCCGAGCTGATCCGCAAGGGGCATGTGTACATCGCCCAGCCCCCGCTCTTCCAGCTCGCCCGCGGCAAGAAGACGGCGTATGTCGTCAACCAGCGCGAGATGTCCGACCGCCTGACAGAGATCGGGCTCGAGTCTTCGGCGCTGATCGTGCGCGACATCACCGGCTTGTCCGAGATCGGGGGCGAGGCGCCCGAGATCCGGCGGATCGAGGGCCAGGACCTCCGTCGCGCCGTCAGCCGCCTGCGCAGGCTCGGCGAGCTTGTGGAGATCGCCGAGCGGCGCGGCGTCCGCTTCACCGATCTGCTGGAAACACGCGCCCAGGACCCCGAGGGCAAGGGCCGCCTCCCCCGCTTCCGCCTGACCTGGCAAGGGCCGGAGGGTTCGGGCCAGGTCTTTTGCTGGTCGGAAGCCGAGGCGCACGCGCGTGTTGAAGCCGAGGGCCTCCGCCTCGCCGACGACAGCCCCGACGAGCCCGCAGAAGACGGCTCCGAAGCGGGCGAGGCCGAGGGACCGGCCTCCAACCTGGGCGTCGCGACGATCCGCGAGCTCCACGAGAACCGCGAGCTCGAGCGTGTGTTCGAGGAGCTCACAGCCGTCGGCCTGGAGATCGACGACTACGGGCTCAAGCAGGAAGAGTCGATCACCGGCGCAACGCTGCCGGCCCGCTTCGCCTGGGTGACCGAGGCGAAGGGCGCGATCCGGCGTCCGGCGTCGTCGCCCGAAGAGGCCGAGGGCGAGGAGTCGGGCGAATCGCCGGCGGAGAAGTTCGTCGAGGCGGAGAACATCCCCGCGATCCTCGACGCGCTGCACGAGATCGGGCGGCGCGGGCTGGAGGTCAAGCGCTTCAAGGGCCTGGGCGAGATGGACGCCGAGCAGCTGTGGGTCACCACGATGGACCCCGAGCGGCGCGTGCTTCTGCGCGTGACCTGGGACATGGGCCAGGAGGCCGAGTACCTGTTTACCACGCTGATGGGCGAGCATGTCGAGCCGCGGCGCAAGTTCATCGAGGACCACGCGCTGGATGTAAAAAACCTCGATGTCTGAGGCCGCGTCGTCGGGCCGCTGCAGAAACGGACCTTGCCCGCCCTGCGTGAGGCACGCGCCGCGGGGGTCGGGGTCCGAAAACACTCCGGCGATTGCAGCAACGACCGAGTCGAACCGATCTCCCGCCTGACGCCCGAGACCCTTCGGGCCAACGGACCGGGGAGGTTTTCGGCATGGATCATGGCACACAGAGCCGCATCGGCGGGACGAGTTGCGGACGCGTCAACTCGCTGGGCATCAGCGGGCACGACCTCGACCGAACGCTCGAGTCGATCGAACTCGGCAAGACGGAAGTCTCCGCCAAGGGACGGTCTTTCGTGCGCCACCCGTTCCGCCTCGACAAGGTCCACATGCGGGTCAAGCGCGAGGGGAGCGGGACAAACATCCGCGTCGCCTGCCGCAACCTCTCGCGCGGCGGCATCTCGGTGCTCCACAACGCGTATGTGCACCCCGACACGCCGGTGGCGATGGTCCTGCCCCATGTGACAGACGGGCCGAAGCTGATCGAGGGCGTGGTGCGCCGCTGCCGCTATGTGCGCAGTACGATCCACGAGGTAGGGATCGAGTTCCTCAAGCCGATCAAGGTCTCCGACTTCCTGCAAGCCGATCCGTTCAGCGATTGGTACAGCCTGGAGACAGTCGACCCGACCAGTCTGGTGGGCACGGTGGTGCTGGTCGACAGCTCCGAGCTGGACCGTCGCGTGGTCGAGCACTTCCTGCGCCGGACGCAGCTCCGCATCCGCACCGCCAAGGGTGTCGAGGACGCGATCGCCAAGATCAAGGAAGGATGCGACCTGGTGATCTCCGAGTTCTCGCTGGGCGAGAAGACGGGGCGAGACCTGATCGCCTCCATGTGGGAGATCGGCTCGCATACGCCGGTCATCCTGACCACCTGCGACGCCTCGGAGGGCGCCAAGGCCCGGATGACCGCCTCCGGCGCCGACGCCTACCTGCTCAAGCCGATGGACGAATCGCTCCTGCTGCGCGCCGCGGCGGAGTTCCTGATCGTCCAACGCGACTGCCGCAAGCAGGCGAACGACAGCCGCAGAGCCGCCGACCTGCCCCCCGCCCTGCTCGACAGCTTCACCGAGGAACTCTCACGCATGGCGGGCGAGCTCGACGAAGCGATGGCGGCCGACGATGTCGAACGCTGTCGAGGCCTGGCGATGCGCCTCCAAAGCTCCGCGGCGACCTTCGGGTTCGCGGCGCTGGGACGCCTCGCCGCCGAGAGCGCCGGGTGCCTGACGGCCGGGGGGAGCGTGGAATCTTCGACAGACCAGCTCCAGGCCCTGCTGGACGCCTGCCGCTCGCCCGTGCGGGGGTAGTTGGCGCGTTCAGAATTCGCCACTTGATGCGCACGAGCCTGCGCAAACAAAACGCATACAAAATGTCGCCTTCAAAAAATTCCCCTCCATCAAGTTTTTGCCTTTCGCGACGCCCGATATCCAGTTACACTGAATGCGGTGTACGAGGATTCACAGTGACCCACTCGGGCAAAGTTCTGGAAGGAATCAACGATGCAAAAAGGCACTTACGCAACAATCGGCGTCATTGCCGCTGGAGTGTTTTTCGGGGCGGCTGGGATTCACGCCTCCGTTTCCGCGAAAGCAACGAGCAGTCCTGCGCCAACCGCAATGCCCGACGGGTTCGAGCGAGAGAGCGACTCTGTGATCCGGGACAGTAGCCGTGTACCTATGGATGCTTTTTCACAGACCGCACAATTCCTCAAGAGCGTCCCAGTGACTTCCTTTGATCTCCATCCATCGGGATCGCTGGCGGCATTCACTGTTCACGGCACAACCCCTTCACCATTCGACAAGCCTGTTACCGCTCGAGTATCGAGTGTCACGATCGATCACGGCGGCGCCCTGTTGGGCATGACATTCGCTACCGAAGACTCGGGATGCGATATGACCGTCATCATCCATGATGATGGAACAAGAAGCTACATCTGCAATGTCACCACTTGCACGAGCACATGCGCGACAAAGATTGAAGGCGACGGACCGTTTGTCATCACCTGCGAGTGCATCCCATCCGACTAAGCCGCTTTGCCACAGACCCGGCTGCTGTCTTCTGCGGCTGGGCACAACAAACAGCAACCGTGCGGCTGCGGTATGCAAGATTTCGATCAGAAGGTCGGCAGTGCGGTTCGTTCGCCGGTTCGTGGCTGGCAGGCCCTTTCGGGCGGGTGCGTGGCGGATGTCCGCCTCGCGACGCTCGCCGACGGGAGGCGCGTGGTCGTCAAGGCCGGCGAGCCGGGCTCGAAGCTTGATGTCGAGGGGCGGATGCTCCGCTACCTCGCCGAGCACTCGTTGCTCCCCGTACCCGAAGTCTTCGTCGATGACGACGATCTGCTGGTGATGGCGTACATCGAGCACGGGGGCGGGCTGGGGCGTGAGGGCGAGCGCCACGCCGCGGAGATCCTCGCCGCCCTGCACAACATCAAGCCGACCGACGCGGGCGAATCGCAAAACGCCTACGGCCTCGGCTTCGACACGCTGATCGGGGGCCTGCCCCAGCCCAACGGGTGGGACGGATCGTGGGCGTCGTTCTTCGGAAAGCGACGCCTCGTCGAGATGGCCGAGCAGGCGGCCCGCGCCGGCCGCTGCGACCGGAAGCTGGTCGCCCGGATCGAGTCGCTCTGCGGGAAGATGAACGAGCTGATCGGCGAGGCCTCGCCGCCCGGGCTGATTCATGGCGATGTCTGGTCGGGCAATGTGCTCGCCGGCGAGGGGCGCGTCGCGGGGCTGATCGACCCGGCGATCTATTACGCCGACCCGGAGGTCGAGCTGGCGTTCATCACGCTCTTCTCGACCTTCGGGCGCGCGTTCTTCGAGCGGTACGACGAGCTGCGTCCGATACGCAAAGGATTTTTCGAGACGCGGAAGGACCTCTACAACCTCTACCCGCTGCTGGTGCACACGCGTCTGTTCGGTGGCGG
>SLFH01000079.1 GCA_007124345.1 Phycisphaerales bacterium
CGCCTGGACGCCGACCTCTGAGCACAGCGAAGAGTCGGGTCACCCCCAACACTGATCCCCAGAGCGCCAACACCACCCCCCTCCCAAGCTCCGAGTTCCCCCGCAACCACAGACACGGCGACCTGTACAAAGTCAGACCCAAACGCTGCAGAGATACCCAACTCAACCAGCCACAGCCCCGAACAATCCAAACAGGTGAGCCCCCACCATGAACCCAAATCACCACTGTTTGAGTTTGTGCGCTCTCATGCTCGCTCTGGTCAGTTCGGCATCGCTGACCCGAGCCACCGACTCACACCCAACCGATCCGGGAATGATCGTCCAGCGCGAACTCGGCAACAAGCTCGATGATTACCTGTCACGAATGGAAGCGTTCGGCTTCCACGGCGCAATGCTGATCGAGGTCGATGGCGAAGTCGTACTCGCCAAAGGCTACGGCACCGCCGACCGCCGACTCAACACACCCATCACAACACAGACCGTCTTCGACATCGGGTCGCTCAGCAAACAATTTCTCGCCGCAGCAGCCCTCCTTCTCGAGTCTCAAGGCCGCTTGTCGGTGAGCGACACGATCGAGGTTCATCTGGAGAATGTGCCCGACGACAAACGCGGGATCACGATCCATCAGCTCCTCACGCACACCGCCGGCTTGCCGTATCTGCCCCGCACCGACAACCCGCTCGCAGAACAACTGACCAGCGAACCGGGCGAACGCTACGCGTACTCGAATGTGGGGTACACCCTCCTCGGCCGAGTGCTCGACGCCGCGGCCGGCGAACCGTTCGAGGATTTCATCTCACGCGAGATCTTCCGCAAAATCGGCATGGATCAGACATGGTTCCGCAAAGACCTTCCCGACACGCAGCCGCACATGGCCCGCGCCTACACCGACGACACCGACCAGGGCACGCCCGCGGAGATGCGCCTGCCGGCACGCCTGCGCGGCGGCGGCGATGTCATCTCAACACTCGGCGACCTGCTGCTGTGGGAGCACGCACTGCAGAACCGCACAATACTCGATGATTCCTCCACCAACCGTTTCTTCACCGAACACGCCCGCAACGACGCGGACACAATGGGTTACGCCTACGGCTGGATGGTCTTCCGCACACCCCGCGCCACACGCATCGTCGCCCACGCGGGCAACTACGGGGGCTTCAACTGCGACTACCGACGCTATGTCGACGAAGGCATGACAATCGTCTGCCTCTCCAACCAGTTCATCAACGGACGCTCGATGCGCGACGCCGTCATGAACAATGTCAGCCTGATCGCGATCGGCGGCGACGCCGCGTGGCCGCCCAAACCGATCAGCCCGAACGACCGCAAAGACCAACCCGCACCGCAAGGCCGGTTTGAAACTGATCCCGGCGGCGTAATCACCGTCGAACAGATCGGCGACCGCCTCCACCTGCACGCCGATTCCCAGGCCGCGATGACCGCCGTCTTCCTCCCCGACGCGAACGAATCAGAACGCGAGTTCGCAGCGTTCGCAAGCCGCGAATCCGACCGCGTCGTTAGCGGCTTCATGGCGGGCGACACAGAGCCGTTCACCGAGCATGTCTCACCATCACTGCAGCACTCCGCCGCCCGGAGCATCGCCGAGCGATGCGCCGCGATGATCGAAGCGCACGGACCCTTCACCGGCGCACACGCGCTCGGAGCAACGCCCGTGTCAGACACCAACGGCCGCGTCTTCCTGCGAGCAACATTCGAGCGGGGCGAACGCCTGATTCAAATCACATGGTCCGGACGCCGAATCATCCACTTCGCCGAAGCCGATCGACTGCCGACGCGCGAGTTTCTGCCGATCGAGGACGGCGCATTCGCGGCTTACGACATCTTCACCAACCGCAGCGCGATCCTGCACTTCGAAACGCCCGACAACGGCGAACCAAGACTGAGAATCACGGCCGGAATGAATGAACACCTCGCCCGCGCCATCCATCAACCGCCGGACTGATGACACCGCGCCCAACCCCACACCATGGACGCCGACCTCTGAGCAAAGCGAAGAGTCGGGTCAAACCCTCCTTCGCTCTCCCCACCCACCAACCCTCTCGACTCTCGCCTTTCTGCCCCTCGACACTCTCGCTCGCGAAGCGAGCGCTCCCTCTCGCCCGCAAAGCGGGCGATGGGCTGTAGCCACGGGTGGAGCAAGGCCGACGCAAAGCGTCGGTCGCAGCGCAACCCGTGGAGAGCAAAACCGCTCCGAAGGAGCGGAGGAACCCGATCCGCCTAAACGATCAACGCCCCCAGGCGCCACCTCCGCTCTCCTGCTCGACCCTCTCGCCTCCAGCCACACCACCCATCCGCGCGCGCAAAAACGCGACGCTATCCCTTCCACGCCTTGAACCACCAAAACCCCGCGTTACCTTCGAGCCATGCACCACGCTGACCCGCTCGAAGACTTCACGCCAGAAGAAATCGAAGAGGCCACCCACGCCCTCCTCGACGACTGGGACAAACCCACCCTCTCCGAGCTCGAACTCAGCCGCACCCATCAACTAACCCTGCGGCAGATCCTCGCCCTCGCCTCCCGCCCCGCCTTCCAATCCGCACTCGAAACACTCCGAGCCCTCAAAGAGCTCCGAGCCCCCGCAGTAGAACGCGGCGCCAGACAGCTCATCCTCGACCGACTCTGCAACCTTGCCCGCCACGAACCCATCAACGGCGCCTTCGCCCGCGAACTCCGCCTCGCAATCCAATTCCTCAACGACCTCTTCCCACCAAAATGTGGCACTGGCTGCTCGCCCGCCAGTCTTCCCAAGCAAGGACCCCCAAAATCGCCTACTACCCCTACACACCCTCTCGACTGCTCGCCTCTCTCCATCTCGACCCTCTCGCCCGCCTCTGGCGTGCGCCCCGCGCCCAGCGCCCCACTCCCCGCGCCCGGCCCAAGCCCTACCGCTGCCACGCCAACCCCGCCAACCGATCCACAAGCTGCCGCGCCGCCTCCCCATCAGCATCATCCGCATCCACACTCACCGCAACGATCTCACGCCGCCCATCCCGCGACACCGAGATCACCGCGACCGGCCGGTCAGGCAACGGCACAAAGTTCTCCGCCGACGCGATCCGGAACGGATGGTCCGGCCGCATCAACGCCGAATCCTCGATCAGCCGCCACAGCCGCTCGACCTGCCGATGGTCCAGCGTCCGCGTCCTGCCCGGATAGCTCGCGGCCATCGCCCCCTCCCCGATCGCCGCACGCAAAGACCCGTCAGGCTCAACGATGTACTGCGCCGGCCTCGCCCACCGCGCCGGACGCTCCCCACCTTCAGCCGGAGGCGCATACACCGTCACCGCCAACGCAAAGTCATCCGGCGGCAAGTTCTCCACCGTCCGATACGCCGTCGTACAACCCGATAGCAACACCCCAAAGAGCGCCAACAGGGCAAAGGCAACCCCCACGCCCGTCGCCTCTCGACTTTCGCCCCTCGCCCGGCTTCGCCGGGCGCCCCCACGCCCCGCTCGGGCCAAAGGCCCGTGCGAGCTCTTTTCGCGTCTACCCTTCTGCCCCATGGATATCAGCCTCCGCTGGATCAATCAGTACCTCAGCCCGGGCGACCTCACGGCACACGAAGCCGACGAGCTCCTCACCGCCGCGGGGTTCCCGCTCGAAGAAGTCCGTCCGCTCCCGAGCGGCGACACCTTCCTCGATGTGGAGGTTACCTCCAACAGAGGCGACTGCCTCAGCCATGTCGGTCTGGCGCGAGAAATCGCCGCCTCCGCCAGCGCTTCTGTGCCCAGACGCCTCAAACTCCCCCCCGCCAAACTCCCCAGAGGCCGCGGCCCCGTCGCCGAGCAGCTCACCCTCCGCAACACCACCCCGGAGGTCTGCCCACGCTTCACCGCCCGCGTCATCAAGGGCGTCAAGGTCGGCCCCAGCCCCGCCTGGCTCGCCGAACGCCTCGAAGCCGTCGGCCAGCGGCCGATCAACAACATCGTCGATGTCACCAACTTCATCACCTTCGAGCTCGGCCACCCCTGCCATGTCTTCGACCTGGCCCGCCTCGCAGGCCGAACCCTCGAAGTCCGCTACGCCCGCGAAAACGAGCCCCTCACCACCCTCGACGCCAAGGCCCGCAAGCTCCGCAAAACCGACCTCGTCGTCGCCGACGCAGAGAGAGCCCAGTCCCTCGCCGGCGTCATCGGCGGGCAGGACTCAGAAGTCACCGACCAGACCGTCGACATCGTCCTGGAGATGGCGACCTGGGACCCCGTCACCGTCCGCACCGCCGCACGCGCCCACAACATCCGAACCGACGCGAGCTACCGTTTCGAACGGGGCGTCTCCCCGCTGGAAATCTCAGACGCCGCCGCCCGCGCCGCGGCACTCATCCTCGAAGTCGCCGGCGGCGAGCTCTGCGACGGCATGCTCGACGAAGGCGCCCCGCTCCCCGAGCCCATCACCGTCGACATGCGCCCCAGCCGCTGCGAGAAGCTGCTCGGCGACTCCATCCCCGTCGCCGAGACGATCCACGCCCTGCGGGCCCTGGAAATCAGCGTCGATCAGATCGACGACGACACCCTCCGCTGCGAGATCCCGCCCTTCCGGGGCGATCTCACACGCGAGATCGACCTCATCGAGGAGGTCGCCCGCACGCGAGGGCTCGACGCGGTGCCCGTCGCAGAAATGCTCGCCCTCCGCATCCAGCCGCCGCAGGACGAGCAGCGGGCCCTCCGCGAAGTCGGCTCGGTGCTCACCGGGCTGGGCTTCTACGAGACCGTCACCTTCAGCTTCGTCTCCCCCGCAGCGGCAGAGCCCTTCACCCCCGAAGGTCTCGTCGCGATCAGCGTCGACGACGACCGACGCGGCGCAGAGCCGACCCTCCGCCCCAGCGTTTTGCCGGGTCTGCTCGCCTGCCGCAGGGCCAACCAGCACGCCCAAGCCGACCCGGCCGGGGGCGTCCGCCTCTACGAACGCTCCGCCGCTTTCGCCGAAAAACTCGGCAAGGGCCGCCCCGAGACCGACGAGCACCGGCGCCTCGCCCTGCTCATGGATGTCCCGGGCGCCGGCCGCAAACGCACCGCCGACGACCTGCAGACCGGCGTCCGCCAGCTCCGCG
>SLFH01000170.1 GCA_007124345.1 Phycisphaerales bacterium
CCGGGCAAGGCCTCGACCCCCACCGGCCGCTCCCCCGGCCCCCGCGACGCGTAGCCGGGTTCCCGGGCGGGCTCGGCGAATCTCGTCGGGAACGGACATGCTTCCTGGGAAGATTCCCCACTTCCGCGTTACGTGATTCCACTCAGTACGGGACGCTTCTCGAGGCGGAAGGAGGACTCCTCAATCGAGTGATGTTCGTGACGAACCGAGCGGGGTCATGGATCGGGCGAAGACCCCAGATACCCGATCGCCGAACCAGAGCCCTGTGGCCAGCCCTGGAACATCGGCACGTTCCTGAGCTCCGTCCGGACATGGGCATCCTCCCCAATCACACCCAACCTCCATGAGGAACGTCGCGAGCCGGCCTGGTTGGACCCCTTGCCCGAATGGTCGGAGGCCCCCGGATCCGTTTTCAATGCCCTCGACGCGTCCAGACCCCGATGGCACCGGGGCGACGGGCCCGGTCGTCGGCCATCTCTCTCGGAAGCTGCGAAATGCCACGGTAGACCTCGACAATTTCGACATGAGCGGGCGGGAAATCATCAGGATCTACTCGGGTCCGCATGCCGTCTACATCGATCGATGGGGCGCAGTCGGCGAGACTCACGCCCATCAGGGGTCCCCGATCCATCGATATCGCCGTACCGAATGGACTCCCAGCGAATCCCTTCGGATCCCCACCACCTGAGTGCTGTCGATCACCTGAGGTCTCAGGTCCCTGGGGAGCGAGACTCGTTCCACGGCCCGACCCTCCGGGTCAAGCCGGATCCAGGTCACGGGCGAGGGTTCCGTCAAGTCGACCGGTGAAATCCAGAGGGCCCCATCGCGACCCACATAAATCCGTTCGATCTGGGGCTCGATATCGGGAAATGGGACGTCGGCCAGCATGGCTTCCGCCTGCAGTCGCTGCGCCCGATCTTCGATCCGATCCGTGAACGAAGCCATCCACGCGCCACGCACCCGGGGATCCATGGGACGGGGCTCAAGGGCCAGCGCGATCTCCCGCACGCTCCCGTCATCGGCCCACACGCGGATCCGACCGGTCCGGTGCTCCGCTTCGACGATCCGACCGGCCCCGGCAACCACGGAGGTGTGATCCCCATGCGGGATATCCATACTCCCGATCGCTCCGTCGAAAATCTCACGCTCCTGAGCTGCGGTGAGCGCTCCGAGCAGCTCCCCTGAAGCGCTGAGCCGAAGTACAGGGCGTCGCTCTCGGCGCACCCCGTCCTCGGGCCCGGACCGCACGACTCGCCCACGGGGCACGAGCAGCACGGACCCGTCCGTCTTGACATCCGCCAGGCGGTAGACGTCGAGCCCGAATCCGGAGCCTTCCGGTGGCTGGACGGGGATCGTCTCCAGCACTGCGCCCTCCCGATCGAACCAGGTCAGTCGCAGGCTCGCAGGATCGAATACCAACAAGGAGTCCTCACCCACCGGTACGACCCCCGCGATTCGCCGGAACTCCCCCGGCCCGAAACCCGCCGCACCGAACTTTTCCTGCACCGCACCGCCAGAGTCAAAGACATACAGCGCCAGGTCTCCGCCGTCCGCCACGATCAGCGATCCGTCGTCCCGTCCCCGGACCTCATCCAGGCGATGAAAGAGCAGACCCGTCTCCTCGTTCTCGCCAATCCTGAGATCAGGATCAGCCGACAGCGTGCGCTCGGGGATCTCGGACCACTCCGGAACCCGGATCTCTGCATTGGGGGTGGATTCCGTGCCCCAGCTGGCCGTGTCCGTGTCTGCGTCGCAGCCGGTCACATTCAGCGTCAATGTGAGGGCCGTTACGATTCCAACGTGGGCGAGCCCTACAGACCCGGCACGAACTCTCATCCTTAATCCCTACCCGGCTTCGTCATCAGTGCCCTCGACGAGTCCAGATCCCGATGGCACCACAGCGAAGGGCGTTGTTGTCGGCCATCTCTCCCGGAAGCTGGGATATGCCACGGTAAATCTCGACCATCTCGACCTGATGAGGCCAAAAATCGTCGACCCCCATTCCTCCGGTCCGAATCCCATCCACATAGATCGAAGGTTCACAGTCATTGACGCGGTGGATCCTCACTCCAGCTGAGGAAACTCCCGTGCCAACCAATCGTACCCCGGGGGTCCGGCCCGCGATCACCCTGCTCAGCCTGTGGGATCCCGGCCCGTCGAGCACGTCTCGACCGATGAACCTGCCCAGACCCAGGCGCTCGAACCGCTCCTTCCGGTCGTAGATCTCTACCAGTGGCCCCCAGGTTGGTCGCTGGGCCTCGACTTCGACATCGATGGGGTCGAGCGCGATGGCATCCCTAAGCAGCCGGACGGTCACATTGGTCATCTGGCCGCCCACCACGTCGAACCTCAGGGGCTCATCCAGATCCCGATAGGCCAGATGCGCCACCTCGACCTGGTACGCTCCCGAGGGGGCCTCCGGCAGGATGAAGCCCCCCGCCCGATCCGTCACCAGAATCTCGGAGAGGCCTTCCGGACCCCGCACCCGCACCTGGGCCGCCTCGATGGGCTCGCCGTCCCCTCCCTGCTCCACCGTCCCCCGCAGGATACCCGCTTCACTCGTGCCCACCTGGAGCGTGAGGACCTCTGCCTCATCCGAGCCAAGACGGAGCTCCTGCGGACTGGTCTCGATGCCCGCCACCGACACCACGGCATAGAGGGATATGTCCACCGGGAGGTCACACACCACGAACCGGCCCTCAGGCCCGGTGGTCACCTCCCACCGTTCGTCCTGTCCCCGCGCGTCGCGACGCGCGTCCGGATCCGGGTCACGTGCCACCTGGACCGTCACCCCTTCGAGCCCGTCGCGCGTCCCCGCCGAAACCACGACCCCACTGATCACCCCAAGCCCCGAGCCTGCCGGAATTTGCCCGCACTGCCACATGCCCAGGGTGGCCCAGCCGGGAATCGCAAGGTCCTGCGTGTGGATGTCTCCGTCTGCCACGACGATCTCCCACGAAGGGAGGGTATCCAGCCCCAGCTCCAGCAGCCGCGGATGGCTCAGGTGCAGTTCGTGTCGACCGGGGCTCGCGACCTCCATCCGGTACGAGCCGTCTGCCTCCGACAAGACCGTGTGATCGGTGCCCAAGAGCTGGATCTCGGCACCCTCGAGCGGGGCCATTCGCGTGGAATCCATGACCGTACCGGTGACCACGGCGGGGTCGGACGGGACTTGCTCTGCACTGCCAACCGATGGAGCAACGCTCCAGAATATGATCGTGGCGGACATCGCCATCAGGAAAAACGGTCTCGCCTGACCCAGGAGCGCTGCACTCTCCCGGGCTCTCGTCCCGGGTTCTTTCGTTTGCAATCCCATCTTCTTCCATCTCCATTGAGCTCTCGCCCTTCGACTAAACCCGGCACTCGCAAAAAAGGCTGGCGATTCGATCGAACCCGACGCCGAAGTGCGAACTCTTTCGCTGCACCTCATTCGACTGAGGCCTTGGTGATCCCGCACCCCGGCGCCGATTCGACTGTAGCCGGACGCTCTAAGCTGGACGTTTCCAGAAATTAATCGAGGGGACCACCCTCATCGCAGTCCACAGCGCCGCACTCACACGTGTCGCATGACCACATTATGGTATCAAGCCCTAGGGTACAGCGGTTAGGCTGGCCTGACGCCTCGCAGAAATACTCGTCTTCCCCCATGTCAAACACGCAGCTCTCGTACGGACAGTCGCTTGCCCCGACGGGACCGGGTCCACCCAGGCCGACGAGGTTCCCCCCCGCGAATCCAAAGACCAGCGCGATCAGGGGCACCAGAATGAAGCTCTTGAGACTCTTCATCCTTCTCCTCCTTGCTCTCACCACCCGGTCATTGCAGGAGGCGGCTCGTCGGGTGGCGAGACGTCCGCTTCCGGGAGCATCCCGTCAGGGATCACTCTCCACAAACGTCTCTTCCAGGTGGGCGTCCAAGTATCGAGCCGGTGCCAGAGTGGCAAGGCGTCCGATGCTCTGAGCTCCTTGCCGATGCACCAGTACCCGCTCGTCGTCGAGTCCCAGACGGTCGAGATTCAGTGAGTCGCCCTCGACCACCAGGGTTCGTCTCAGGATGTAGACCGCCGGCGTCACCGGATTCAGACCGTGATCCCACGTCTGACGAATCAGACTATGGCCCGTCCAGTTTCCTCCCACCGAAACCTCGTCGAAGGCTCCAAATGGCTTCAGAAAATCCAGCCCAAGCTCCGGAACCCAGTCCACGGAAATTGCGGAGGCCCGAAATCCCAGACTCCGTTCCTCGGCATACTCGGCCAGGCGAAGCTTCAGCGTCTCGATCCCATGGGGCAGCTCGGGGTCTGCTGAAGCGCGGCAGGTGGAGCTTCCCACGAAGAGTAGCACCAGCTGCTCCCCTTCCATACGGTCGTACGAAGGTTGGTAGGTCGACGCGGCGGAAGCCGCAGCCGTGGTGACCGGCTCCAAGCGGACGCTCAGATCGTACTGCCGGCTCGCCCAAATACCGGCGGTGAAAAAGACCAGTGCCGCGAGGATCAGGCTGACGCGCCCCAGCCCCCCTGTCAGGACTGAATGGTGGCTCCCGGCTCCCGGCTCCCGGCTCCCGGCTCCCGGGAGGAAGCTGAGCCGGCCGGGCCTCTCTGGGAAGAACTCGTTTCCGTCACCGCAACCTCCAGACCACCAGTTCGCACACGGGGCAGCAGACGGAGCACCCCTATCCTGATAACCCCACCCTACCATGCCTTATGTAAACCGTGCAAGTTCTTCCTGATACAACCGGATCCGTCGGCCTTCACCACAACCCCCAACCTCGTTGCCCCGCAACAGTTTTCGGCAGATTGCACGAGTTCCACCCTGTGAGCTACTAAGCGGCGGTCGGCACCCATTGCGCGGCAGGGCCGAGTCATTCACCCCGGCCGGTCTGGTTGAGCGTCGGCTACTTCAGGCTCGGCAGGCACCGTTCCAAGGCCAATTCCAGTTCGCCACGGACGAAGTCGTCGGATTCGTCCTCCAGCGCTGCCGACAGTATACCGGTCACGTCGGCCGAACCGACGCAGCCCAGCGCCCACGCCGCGTGCCCCCGCACGAGCGGCGCAGGATCGGACAGAGCCTCG
>SLFH01000070.1 GCA_007124345.1 Phycisphaerales bacterium
ACTTAGCGGTTCCGCTCTCTCACCAGGACGACGGTCTGGTCGATCGTGAGCTGGGTCGAGGCGTCGCTCATCGCGCTCTTGGGGTCGGGGTGGGTTTCGATGAAGAGGGCGTGCACGCCGGCGGCGGTCGCGGCTTTCGCCAGCATCGGTGCGAAGCGCGGCACGCCGGAGGTCTGCTCGCCCAGGCCGGGGCGCTGCGTGCTGTGTGTGCAGTCAAAGCAGACGGGGGGCGGGCCGCCATCGACATCGAGCTCCATCAGTTCGCCGAGGCCGATGAAGTCGTTGACGAGGCGGTGGTAGCCGAAGAATGTGCCGCGCTCGGTGAGGAGGATGTTGTCGCAGCCGGCCTCGGCGAGTTTGCGGACGGCGCCGCCCATCTCGACGGGCGAGAGGAACTGGCCCTTCTTCACATTCACCGCCCGCCCGTGCGCCTTGGCGGCCTCTCCGGCGGCGAGCAGGAGGTCGGTCTGGCGGCAGAGGAAGGCGGGGATCTGGAGGCAGCCGACGGCGTGTGCCGCGGGCTCGGCGTGCGACGGCTCGTGGATGTCGGTGGTGGTGGGGACGCCGAGCTTCTCGCCGATCTCGGCGATCTGGGCGAGGCCCTTTTCGAGGCCCGGCCCGCGCGGCGAGCGGATGCTCGATCGGTTCGCCTTGTCGAACGAGGCCTTGAAGACGAACCCGAGCCCGGCGTCGCGGCAGGCGTCGCGGACGGCTCGCCCGACCTCCAGGCCCATATCGAGCGATTCGAGCACGCAGGGCCCGGCGATGATGACCGGAACGCGGCCGGGGCCGATGATCGCTTGCGCGTCGCCGCGGCCGATGGTGCAGGTCCGTTGGGGCTGGTCGCTGGTCATGGGTGCAACGGTAGCGGCGCGGGATATGCTGTGTGCGTCCGGGCGGGTAGCTCAGTTGGCCAGAGCGCTCGTTTTACACGCGAGGGGTCCCGGGTTCGAGTCCCGGCCCGCCCATTGACGCAGGCTCGTGCGCGTCAGCAGCGGCCTTTGGGATCGAACGGGGCGGGGTCGAACGAGGGCGTGCGGCTTTGCATCAGGTCGGCGAGCAGGCGCCCCGTCGCCGGCGCGGATTTCACGCCCGTCATCTGGTGACCGATCGCCAGCCAGAGGTTGTCGAGCTTGGGCGAGCGGCCGATCGCGGGCATGCCGTCGGGCAGGCAGGGACGCAGGCCGGCCCAGGGCTCGGGGGGCGACTGGGGCTCTGCGAAGCGGAGCATCGCTCTTGCGCCCTTGATGATGGCGTTGACGCGTCGCTGGTTGACGGAAAGGTCGTCGCCGACGAGTTCGAGCGTGCCGGCGATGCGGAGCGTCTCGCGATGGGGGTTGACGGCGACCTTGCGGTCGGAGAGGTAGATCGAACGCTCGGGGTGGTGCCCGGCCCTTGGGAACTTGAGCGAGTAGCCCTTGGCGGCGCGCATCGGGATGCGCAGGCCGAAGGCCTTGCCGACTGCGCCGGACCACGCACCAGCGGCGAGGACGAAACTGTCGGCGCCGATCTCGCCCTTAGCGGTCTGGAGCGCCCGGACGGCGCCGCCCTCGACACGTGCGCCGGTGACTTCGGTTTGTTCGAGGATGGTGACGCCGAGCGATCGGGCGTGCGCGGCCAGGGCGAGCATGAGCAGGTCGGGCTCGCAGTGGGCGTCCTTTGGAAAGTAGATCCCGCCGGCGCTGCGTCCGATCACACAAGGCTCGGCCTCACGGATGCGGGCGTCATCCCATCGCTCATAAGGGACGCCCATCGGTTTGGTGAGTTCGGCGGTGCGGAGGGCGGCGTCGAGCTCGTGCGTCGATTCGCAGAGCATCAGCAGGCCCCGGCGCTGGAAGCCGAAGTCGGCGGGGGCTTCGGACGCGAAGCGTTCCCAGGCGTCGGTGCTCCAGTCGCAGAGCTCGACGATGGGGGGCATGGCGCGGAGGTAGCGCTTCTGCGAGCCGGCGCGGACGAAGCGCAGCAGCCACAGCGCGAGGGCGGGGCTGAGCGAGGGCTTAATGTAGAAAGGGCTCTCGGGGTCGAGCATCCAGTTCAGGCCCTTTTTGGCGTGCCCGGGCTGGGCGAGGGGGGCGGCCCGCGAGGGGGTCAGCCACCCCGCGTTGCCCCACGAGGCGCCGCGCCCGGCCTCGCCCCGGTCGACGACGACCACCGAGCGTCCGGCGCGGGCCAGCTCCACAGCGCAGCAGAGGCCGATCGCGCCCGCGCCGACGATCGCGATCTCGGCGTGGTGTTCTCGGGCCTCGGTCTTCTGAGGGCCTGCGTTCATGGCGTGGAGTGAATGTACGCAGGCGGCGTCAAGCAAGATCGGTGTGAATCCCGGGTCTCGGGTTTGCCCAATCGCGCCAGACGGCAGCCAGCGACGGATCCGGCGCTGCGAACGCTTGCGTCCGCCCCCGCTGAATCGAACGCTTGAGTTTGAACCCACACGGAGGGGTTGATTCGGGACAGAATGCGAGGTTGACCATGCGTTGCCTGTTGAGTGCTGGAATCGTTTCGTTGCTCGCCGGAGCCGCGGTCGCGGCCGGCGGGGGCAACTCCGGGCTGGTGGTCCTCAGTCCCGGCGCACAAGGGGCGCTGGAGATGGTGGGCGACGCCCGGGTCGAGATCCCTGCGAAGATCGTGTATGTGAACTCGTCCCACCAGCGGGCGGTGGACACCACCGGAAGCGCGGTGCTGGACGCACCGGCGATGTACCTGGTGGGCGGGGCCCGCTTCAACGGGCAGTCGGAGTTCACAGGCGTTCTGCACAAGAGCGGGGCCGCGTTCGCCGACCCGTTTGCGCACATGCTCTTCCCGCGCCACGACTCGATGGAGAACTTCGGGGGCTGGAGCATCGCCAGCAACAGCAGCGTGACCCTGAGCCCGGGGTACTACTCCCAGGGCATCAGCATCTCCGGCCAGGCCACGGTCCACATGGACCCGGGCGTGTACATCTTCGGCGGCTCGGGCCTGAAGCTCACCTCGGGCAACCTGATCGGCGAGGAGGTCACGATCATCATCCAGAGCGGCGAGCTGGAACTGGCCGGCAACGGTCAGGTGCACCTCTCGCCGCCGACCTCGGGCCTGACCAAGGGCGTCGTGATCGCGCAGTCGCGTGACAACGACAGCCAGATGAGCATGGCGTGCGGCGCGGAGATGCACATCACAGGAGCGATCTACGCGCCAAGCGCCCAGCTCCGGATGGTGGGCAACAGCGAGGTCGAGGGCCATGGCCCGTTGATGGGCGACCTGGTCGTCGCGGACATGGTGCAGCTCAGAGGCACCGCGACGATCCGGATCGGCCGCGGCGAGCTGAAGGCGATCAGCCTGCCGGCGCTCCCGCTCTTTGATTGATTCCCGTCCCGGGCTGCGGCCCGGACAACCAGGCGTGATGACCCGCTGTCGCCGGGGCTCGGAGGGGCCCCGGCGGCGGCGTTTTTGCTGCGCCGACGCGCTGGGTAAGATAGGAGTATGATCGGTATGTTTGGCCAGGATTACACGGATTACTGATCTCAGATAAACTCAGTAAACTAGGCATAGGCCCGACGATGGACCCGCTCACCAATCCATTCGCTCCCGGCGCCGGGACGCCGCCGCCCGAGCTGGCGGGGCGAGACGAGCTTCTTCGGGAGGTCGGGATCGCGCTGGGGCGAGTCCGTCTTGGGCGGCCGGCCAAGAGTGTGCTGATGGTCGGCCTCCGGGGCGTGGGCAAGACGGTGCTCTTGGATCGGCTGCGGGACGACGCGGTCGGGGCGGGCATGCTCACAATGCGGATCGAGGCGCCAGAGGGCCGGTCGCTGCCGGCGATCCTCGCCCCGCAGCTCCGCCAGATCCTGCTGCGGCTGTCGAAGTGGGAGAAGTCGCGGGAGCTCGCGATTCGGGGGATGCGGGCGCTGGCGGGGTTCGTCGGCGCGTTCAAGCTCCGGTACAACGACATCGAGGTGCTGGTGGATCTCGAGCCCGAGCCCGGGCTGGCCGACAACGGCGATCTTGAGAACGACCTGCCGGCGCTCTTTGAGGTGGTGGGCGAGGCCGCACGCCGGGCCGAGACGGCGCTGGTGATCTTCATCGACGAATTGCAGTATGTCGAGGAGCAGCAGCTCGCGGCGTTGGTGACGGCGATGCATCTGTGCGCCCAGCGGAAGCTGCCGGTGTCGCTGGTGGGGGCGGGGCTGCCCCAGCTGAGGGGGCGGATGGGCAAGGCGAAGTCGTACGCCGAGCGGCTGTTCAACTTTCCGGAGATCGGCTCGCTCCCGCCCGAGGCGGCGCGCCGGGCGATCGAGAAGCCGGCGCTGGATCAGGGCGTGCGATTCGAGCCCGCGGCGCTGGAGCGGATCATCGACGAGACACAGGGGTACCCCTACTTTCTGCAGGAGTGGGGCAAGCACGCGTGGGATGTCGCCGAGCGATCGCCGATCGGGCTTGCCGATGTCGAGCAGGCGTCGGAGCTGGTGATGGCGGCGCTGGACGCGAGCTTTTTTCTGGTGCGGTTCGACCGGCTCAAGCCCTCGGAGCGGAAGTATCTGCGGGCGATGGCGGCGTTGGGGCCGGGGCCGCACCGTTCGGGCGAGATCGCCGAAGCGATCGGTCAGCGGGTGACCTCGCTGGGGCCGGTCCGCTCCCGGCTGATCGCCAAGGGAATGATCTGGAGCCCCGGGCACGGGGACACGGCCTTCACCGTCCCGCTGTTCGACCAGTTCATGCGACGCATGATGCCGGGCGAAGCGTGGCGGGCCTGACGGAAGCGGAGACGCCTTGAGACCGATCGATCTGGCCTACATCCTGCTGGCGGGCGTGACCGCCCCGGTCTGGATGCGCAAAGCGCGCGGGGGGTGGCCTGAGCGATTCGGCAAGGGGCCGGCGTTGGGCGAACCGGGGGAGAAGCCGCGGGTGCTGCTGCACGCGGTCTCGGTGGGGGAGGTCAACGCGCTGCGGACGCTGGTCCCGTTGCTTGAGGAACGGGCGGAGGTCGTGATCGCCTCGTGGACCGACACGGGGATCGAGCGGGCGAGGAAGGTCTTCGGCGACCGGCACGAGATCGTGCGCTACCCGCTGGACTTCTCGTGGAGCGTGCGCCGGATG
>SLFH01000336.1 GCA_007124345.1 Phycisphaerales bacterium
GATGATCCCCTTGGGCGGGGCAATGGCGTTGATCTTGCTGGGAGCGCTGCTCGGGCTGATCGGCGTTGCGGCGGGCGACTTGGTGCTCGACACGGTCTTCTACGCCGACATGATCCTCACCGGGCTGGGGGCGGTGCTGTTTACCATCGGGTTGTGGGGCGTCTTCCGCGACTGCCTGCGGATCGCGCCGGTCATCCTGCAGCCGCGGCTGGAGCCCTCGAAGATGCTGGTAGACGAGTCGGTCCCGGAGCGATCTGCGAGCGAGGGCCGCCCGGCCCCAAAGGGAGCAGGAGGGCTCGGTCAGTGACGGAAGAACAGCGGGCGTGGTTCGACGCCCTTGTCGACGAGGCGCTGGGCGAGTTGCCCGAGGGCGTGCTGGCGGTGCTGGACGAGACGCCGCTGGTCGTCCTCGACGAGCCGACGCCGGAGATCCTCAAGTCGGTGGGGATGGATCCTGCAGAGCCCGGGGCGGGGGCGTCGCTCTTCGGGCTGCACTCGGGCATCGCGATCACCGAGCGGTCGATCACGCATTCGGGGGAGCTTCCCAGCCAGATCCACATCTTCAGGCGGGGGCTGGTCGAGCATGTGGGGGGGTGGCGCCGGCTGGAGCGGGACGCCTCGGCGGTCGATGAACTCTACGAGGAAATCCGGGTCACCCTTCTGCACGAGATCGGGCACCAGATGGGGCTCGACGAGGAGGACCTGGAAGGCCTCGGGTACGACTGAATTCCGGTCGGTCCTGCCCTGTTTGATGCGACGGTTGGTGCGTCTGTTCGCCCGCGATCACGGGGCCTCGCGGTTGGAGCGGGGCCGATGAAACGGGGCCGGACTGTTTCCGAAAGCCATCGGTGGAGACGCGGCGGGAACGGACCCCCGGTCCCCGCAGGTTCCCGAGGAGATCTCAACGATGTTCAAATCCGCAGCAATGACCCTCGCGTGCGCCGGTGTGGCGTTGGCGACGGCCGCGTCGACGGCGCTGGCCGACCGCTTCGAGGTCGCGATGATCGAGATGCGTGGCGCGGTCCAGGAGCGTCCGGGCCCGTTCGACTGGCTGGCCTCCGAGCCCCCCAAGACGCTCGGCGACTATCTGACGATGCTGCACCGCGCCCGCGACGACGAGTCGCTGAACGCGGTCGTGGTGCGTCTGCGCGACGCGGCGCTCTCGATGACGCAGATCGAGGAGCTCGCCGTCGCGATGAACGCGGTGCGTGACTCGGGCAAGAAGGTCTTCCTCTTCGCCGAGAACTACGGCACCGGAGAGCTGCTTCTGGCCAGCCACGCCGACGAGGCGATCATCCAGGCGGGCGGGGCCGTTTCCTTCCCCGGTCTGTACATGGAGGAGATGTACCTCGCCGACACGCTGAGCTGGCTGGGCGTGAAGGCCCAGTTCATCCAGGTGGGCGACTACAAGGGCGCCGACGAGCAGTTCATGAACACCGAGCCCAGCCCCGCCTGGGAAGAGAACATCTCTCAGCTGCTCGACAGCATGTACTCGAACATCCGCGATGTGGTCAAGGCGGGTCGCGGGCTGAACGACCCGCAGCTCGACGAGGCGATGAAGGTCGCCTGGTTCGCCGACGCGGACAGGGCGATCGCGGTCGGCCTGCTCGATTCTGAGGTCGACCTCGCCGAGCTCGCTTCGCACCTGGAAACGACCCTGGGCGGCGAGGTGAGCTGGACCGACCGCCCGACGCGCTCGCGCACACGCTCGCGGATGGACACGAGCAACCCGTTTGCGATCTTCCGGATGCTCTCGCAGGACCCCAAGCACACGCCCACGCGTGAGACGATCGCGGTCGTGCACATCGACGGCCCGATCATGGACGGCGAGTCGTCGCCCGGCGGGCTGTTCGGCGGCGCGACCACCGGCAGCCGCACGATCCGCAATGTGCTCGAAGACCTCCGCAACGACGACAAGGTCGGCGGCGTGATCATCCGCATCAACTCGCCCGGCGGCTCTGCGATCGCCAGCGAGGTGATCTGGCGCGGGCTCAAGCGTGTTTCTGAAGAGAAGCCCGTCTGGGTGAGCATCGGGAACATGGCCGCCTCGGGCGGGTACTACATCGCCGTGGGCGGCGACCGCATCTACACCAACGAGTCGAGCATCCTTGGCTCGATCGGCGTCGTCGGCGGGAAGATGACGCTCGGCGGGGTGTACGACAAGCTGAAGGTGCGTGTGCATCCGCGTTCGCGAGGGCCGATGGCGGATCTGATGAGCTCGGTCGAGCCTTGGACCGGTGCGCAGGAGGAACTCGTCCGCCAGCGGATGACCGAGACCTACGACCTGTTCGCCAGCCGCGTGCGCGAGGGGCGCGACGGGATCAACATGCGTCGCGTCGGCGAGGGTCGCTTGTTCACCGGCGACCGGGCCGTGGCGCTGCGGATGGCCGACCGGATCGGCGGGCTCGACGACGCGGTGGGCGACCTCGCGTCGGAGCTCGGCTGGGATCGCGGGCGTTTCGATGTGATGCACTTTCCGGGCCCCAAGCCGCTGTCGGAGATGTTCGGCGGCGCTTTCGGCATCACGGCCCCGCAGGTCGGCGTCGGCGGCGAGTTCGTCTCGCTGATCAAGGGCGTCGTCGGCGACGCGGCGTGGAACACGATCCGCGACCAGCTCGAGGCGATGGTGCAGGTCCGCAACGAGCCGGTGCTCGTGGTCCTGCCGCGGGCGATCATCATCAGGTGAGCAGACCGCGAGTCGTATAAAGATTGCGTGAACATTCCCCCTTGCGGAGACGCACGGGCGGATCGAGAGCGGGGCGCGGCCGAGGGTCGCGCCCCGTGTTTTGTTGTGGTGCCAAGGCGATCCGGCCGCAGCGCATAAAACGCCCACAGGCAGTGTCGGTCGGACGGCGATCTATAGTCGGGGCCTGAGCGGAGACGGTCGTCGCCGACGCCGCGTGAGCCCCGTGTCCTGAATCTGTCGGAGACGAACCGATGGCAGAACGCCCGCCGATGGCGGACCCGCCCGATCCGAGCGAGGGCATGGACCTCTTCGGGCGGTTTCTGACCGTCTGGGTGGCGCTGGCGATCGTCGCGGGCATCGCGCTGGGGCGGTATCTGCCGGCGGTCCCCGAGACGCTGTCGCGGTTCGAGTACGCGCAGGTCTCGATCCCGGTGGCGGTGCTGATCTGGGCGATGATCTTCCCGATGATGGTCCAGATCGACTTCGCGTCGGTCTTGGGCATCCGGCGCCAGCCCAAGGGCCTGATCGTCACGACGACGGTGAACTGGCTGATCAAACCGTTCACGATGTTCGCGATCGCGTGGTTCTTCCTGCTGGTGGTCTTCTCGCCCCTGATCCCCGAGGACCTTGGGCGCGAGTACCTGGCCGGCGCGATCCTGCTGGGGGCGGCGCCGTGCACGGCGATGGTGTTCGTGTGGAGCTACCTGACGCGGGGCGACGCGGCGTACACGCTGGTGCAGGTTTCGGTGAACGACCTGATTATGCTCTTCGCCTTCGCGCCGATCGTGATCCTGCTGCTCGGCCTCTCGGACATCGCGGTGCCCTGGGACACGGTCGCGCTTTCGGTGTTCCTGTACATCGTGATCCCGCTTGTGGCGGGCTACCTGACCCGCGTGGTCCTGATCCGGCGCAGGGGGATCGAGTGGTTCGACGGCGTGTTCATGAAGCGGATCGGGCGCGTGACGCCCGCTGCGCTGATCGTGACGCTCGTCTTGCTGTTCGCCTTCCAGGGCGACAGGATTCTGAGCAACCCGCTGCACATCCTGCTGATCGCGGTGCCGCTGACGATCCAGACCTTCTTGATCTTCTTCATCGCGTACTGGTGGGCGAAGGTGTGGCGTGTGCCGCACAACATCGCAGCGCCCGGGGCGATGATCGGCGCGAGCAACTTCTTCGAGCTGGCGGTCGCGGCGGCGATCGCGCTCTTCGGCCTGCACTCGGGCGCGGCCCTGGCGACGGTGGTGGGTGTTTTGGTCGAGGTGCCGGTCATGCTGGCGCTGGTGAAGATCGCCAACCGAACACGCCACCGTTTCGAGGCGGCCGAGACCGTCACGGCGCCGGAAGCTATCGGCGGGGGCCCCGGAGCGGGCCCGTGAAGATCCGCATCACGCCGGACGCAAGGCGGTGGATCGTCGACCACGGCGGTGCGGTGTTGCTCCGGCTCTCGACCAGGCACGGGTGTTGTGGCGGGACCGCAATGGTCCCCCTCGCCGAGCCGGGCACGCCCGAGGATGAACGCTGGCGCCGGCGGGAGCGCGTCGACGGCGTGGATGTGTATCTTGATGAAGGCGTAGAAAGCGAAAGCGTTCAGGGCGAAGGCGTCGTCACGATCGACCTCGCGGGTTTCTGGCGCTGGCGCCGCCTCGTCGTCGATGGCCTTGAGATCCGGGCGGGAGGGTGAAGCGGTGTTCGAACGCGTGCTGATGGCCGTTGATTTCTCGTCGTCGCTGGAGCCGCTCTTGTCGCGGGCGAGATCGCTCGTTGCGTTCGGTTGCGAGCGCGTCGAGCTCGTGCATGTGCTCAGCACGCGCTATCCCCACGCGCCCGCCGAGAGTCACCGCGAGCACTACCAGCGCCGGCTGGACGAGCTCGTGAACTCGTTCGCGGCGGACGGGCTCCAAGCGAAGGGTTCGGTCCGTGTCGGCGAGCCAGGGCGGGAGTTGATCAAATCCGCGGGGGAGGCGGGGTGCGGGCTCATCCTCGCGGGCAAGCGTGGGCGGAGCCGTTTCAAAGAGGCGTTGCTCGGGAGCACCGCGCTCGACCTGGCGAGGTTGACCGATCGGCCGCTCTGGCTGGAACCGGACACCGGCGGTTCCGGCAAGCTCGGGTGCGTGCTGCTGGCGACCGATGGGTCTAAGGCCGCGGGCGGCGCCGAGAAGATGTTTGCCTCGATCGCGCCGTTCGCGGGTCGGGCGATCGCGATGGAGGTGGTGGGGAGCGCCGAGGGCGAGGAGGACGGTCGGATCGAACTCGATGACGCCCGGCGTGGACTCAACGAACTGGCCGCCGAGGCCGGTGGGATCGAGACAAGAACCGCCGAGGGCTACCCGGCTACGGAGATCGTCAGAGTGGCCGACGCGGAGGGGGCGGA
>SLFH01000283.1 GCA_007124345.1 Phycisphaerales bacterium
CCCGGCGTGTCCGTGAGCTGGACCTGACGCTCGACGGGCCGCGCGGGCCCGTTCGCGCGAGCATCGACCCCGCGACGGTCTCGGTGATGAGCGACCCCGGGCAGGGGGCGTTGATCGTTTCGGCCCCGCCCGAGAGCCTGGAACTCATCGACGCGTTCATCTCATTGATCGACCAGAGCCCGGTGCAAAACCGGATGTCGATCCGGCGTTACGAACTGGAGAACGCCGAGGCCCGGCGCCTGTCGGGCACGCTGCAGGGCCTGTTCGACGCGCAGCGCCAGGACCCCGGCTCGCGCCAGATGCCTCGAGCGAGGTTCTTCGTCGACGAGCGGACCAACACCCTGCTCGTGACGGCGTCCGACGATCAGCACGCCGAGGTGCGTCGCCTGATCGAGGAGTCCGACACGAGCCTCGCCGACGACGGGACCGAGACCGAGATCTTCACGCTGAGACAGGCGTCGCCCTCGTCGGTGCGGCGCGTGCTCGAGCAGGTACTGATCGGGCGCGACGAGGCGCGCCGAGACCGCATCCAGATCACCGCAGAAGACGCGTCGAGCATCGTTGTGGTGCGCGCGCCGGAGGCCGAGATCGCACAGGCCGCCGAGCTGATCAAGAGGCTCGACGAGGCGGAGGCCTCGGGCTTCCCGCTGCGCACGATCCGCCTCGACCGCGCCGACGCGCAGAGTGTCGCGCAGTCGCTCGGGCAGTTGTTCCGCGAGCGGGGCGGCACGCCCCAGCGCGGGCGCGGCCGACAGCCGACGGGGACTGTCTCACTGCTGGGCGATCGCCAGAGCGGCCTGCTGATCGTGTCGGCGTCCGACGAAGACTTCGCGCAGATCGAGGCGCTCGCCGCGGCGCTGGACGAGCGGGCCGAATCGCGTCAGCTCGATATCCGCATGGTGCAGCTCCAGAATGTGCGGGTGTCGGAGATCCAGCAGACCCTCAACGAGGTCGCGGCGAATCTGCGCCCGGGACGGGGGCAGGCGAGACGCGGGGCGCCGGCTGACGACGAAGTGCTGTATGTCTCGACGGTCGAGAGAACGAACACCGTGGTCCTCCTCGGCCAGGGCGAGCTGCTGACGACCGCCGAGCGGGTCGTCTCGATGCTCGATGTCGAGCAGGACGAGGACGCTCGACGCATCGTCCGCGCCGTGCGTGTCGAGCGGGTCGACCTCAACGCGGTGCGCGGGCTGATCCAGGAGGCGTTCTCGACGCCGGGCTGGCGCCCGTGGCAGGGGACCGATCCGCAGCGGGTGCAGGTGCAGGTCGACCGGTCGCGCCGGCTCCTGCTGCTGGTCGGAGCGACAGAGCGGGTCGACGAGGCCGAGCGTTTCATCAATGAGCTCGACGCCTCGGCCGAGCGCGAGGGCGTCAAGATAGAGACGATCGCGCTCCGCCACGCCCAGGCCGGGCGCGCCGCGGGCAGCCTCCAGCGGTTCTTCCAGGGCCGGTCGCAGGTCGACGGGTCGGAGAATGCGGTCTCGGTGCTCGGCTCGCCCGACGGCAATGTGCTGATCGTCGCGGCCCCCGAAGAAGACCTCCGCATCGTCCGCGATCTGGTGGCCCAGATGGACCAGCCCGAACTGGGCGACCACCGCCTTGTCGAGGTCTACACGCTGCGCAACGCGCAGGCGAACGAGACGGCCCAGGCCGTGCGCCAGATGTTCCCCGCCGCTCGGAGCGAGGAACGGATCATCGTCACGCCCCAGCCGAGCACCAACTCGCTGATCGTGTCGGTGCCGGAGGCGATCGAGGACCGCGTTCGGGCGCTCATCACCGAGCTCGACAGAGCGCCGACCTCCGACGATGTCACCTTCGTGACCGTCCCGCTCGATTCGGCCAGCGCCACCGAGGTCGCAGCGGCCGTGCGCGCGTCGCTGCCCGAGAACATCAAGGTGCGGATCACGCCCGTCGCCCGCAGCAACGCGCTGGTGCTCTCTGGCTCGCGCGAGGCGGTGGATCTGGTGATGCAGCAGGTCGAAAAGCTCGACACCGAGCCGGCCCGCAGCCTCGTCCGCTTCCGACGCTTCACCCTGCAGAACGCGACCGCCAACGATGTCCGCTTCACGCTCAACGCGATGTTCCGCGATCGGCGCTACGGCGCCGGCGAGCCCCGCCCCGCTTTCGACTTCAACCCCACCGACAACACCATCGCCGTCTCCGCGACGCCCGAGCAGATGGAGGAGATCGAGGAGATCATCACGGCGGTCGATGTCGCCCCCGATGGCGATCGCCGGACCGAATTCGTCAAGCTCCGCTTCGCCGACGCCAAGCAGATCGCCGACGCACTCCAGGTCTTCTACGGGCGCTTCGCCCCCGAGGCGGCGACGCCCGGCGCACGCCGCGTCACCATCGTGCCCGACCCCGCCTCCAACTCGCTGGTCATCAGCGCCGACGAGCCGGAGTGGCCGGGCATCACCGCGCTGCTCAACCAGCTCGACACCGAGGAGTACGACACCTCGCGTCAGCTCGCGGTGATCCCCCTCCGCCACGCCGACGCGCGCAGCGTCGCCCGCTCGCTCAGCGAGGCGTTCAGGGCCACGCTGGACCGCCAGGTCGAGCGCGAACGCCTCCAGCGCGAGCGAGACCGCTCGCGCACGCGCGACGACCGCGACTTCTTCGATATCCCCGTGCTCGTCTCGGGCGAGGAGACGCCGATCGTCTCCGCCGAGGCGCAGAGCAACGCCCTGATCGTCTTCGCCTCGCGCCAAGACCTCGCCCGCATCGAGCGCATCGTCGAACGCCTCGATGTGCCCGATGTGCTCCAGCTCCCAGAGCCCCGAATCATCCGCGTCCGCTCCGGACGCCCGACCCGCATCGCCGAGAGCGTGCGATCGATGTTCGCCTCGCGCGTCGACACCGGCGGCGGCACCCGCTCTGTCCAGGTGATCGGCGACGACGACGCGGGCGTGCTCCTCGTCCGCGCCGACGAGACCCAGTTCGCCCAGATCGAATCGCTCGTCGAGTCGCTGGGCGCGATGTCCGGCGAGAGCGGGGCGCTCCCTCGCGTGCTGGCGGTCGGCGATGGTTCGGCGGCTCGCATGCGTGACACCGTCGCGCGCAGCTTCGGACCCATCGCCCAACGCCGCGGCGAGATCTTCGCGGTCGAGGTCGACCGCGCCAGCAACAGCCTCGTCATCTCCTCCAGCGAGGACCTGTTCCAGCAGGTCCGCTCGGTCGTGCGCGAACTGGGCGGGCTCGGCGGCGGCGCCGGCTCCCCCGGTCGCGGCGTCATCATCATCGACATCGAGCACAACGAGCCCGCCGAGATCCGGCGCCTGCTCGAGCAGATGGGCGTCACGCGCGAGCCCGCCGCGGGTCAGGCGGGCCTCGTCACCGAGCCCGTCGCCATCATCCCGATGACCTCAAGGCGTGCCCTGGCGATCGTCGCCGAGACGCGCGACGCCGAGACCGTCGCCGAACTCGTCAGGGCGATGGACGCCGAGCCGGCGGGGGCGGACCAGTTCGTCGAGGTCGTGCCGCTCAAGCTCGCCGAGGCGTCAGCAGTCGTGCAGACCCTCCGGCGCATGCTGAGCCCGGAGGACCAGACAACCGGCGCGGCCCCGGCCCGCTCGCTGGTCGAGCAGATCCGGCGCCTCTCGATCGCGGCAGACCGCTGGGACAAGCCCCCCGCCGAGCTGGACCTCTCCGTCCCGATCCGCCTGCAGGAGCACGGCCAGTCCAACGCGATCGTCATCGCCTCCAGCGAGGCAAATGTCAAGGCCCTCAAGGGCGTCGTCAAGATGCTCGACACGCTGCCGATCGGCGACGCGGTCGTCGTCCGCATCTTCCCGCTCAAGAACGCCTCGGCCTCACGCCTCCGCGGCGTCATCGATGAGGTCTTCCGCCAGGGCGAGGCGCTGCGCCGCCTCCCGGGCACCCAACGCCGCGGCCAGCCCACGACCGCGACCGGCCGTGCCCTCGCCGGCGAAATCGCCGTCTCCGTCGACGAGCGCACCAACGCGCTGATCGTCGCGGGGCGTGAAGAGGCCGTCGCCCTCGTCGAGGTGCTCATCCGCGACATGGACAGCGACGAGGGGGGACGCTGGGTCGAAACCACGCTGATCCCCGTCGAACACGCCGACCCGGCGAGGCTCGCCGCCAAGCTCAGCGAGGTGCTCGTCACCGGCGTCGGGCGCACGCCCGAGGCCGACGCGATGCGTCGCCAGGTCGGACGCCTCCGCGTGCTCCAGGCCGGCGGCGACCCGACCGACCCCTCGCAGTTCGCAGAGACCGACCTCATCGCCCCGCTCAGCGGCCTGCTGATCACGGCCGAGACGCAGCTGAACGCGCTGATCGTCGTTGGGTCAGAGGCCAATGTGAACGCCGTGCGCGAGCTGGTCTCGATGCTCGATGTCGAAGCCGCCTCGGCCAGCAATGAGGTGCGGGTCTTTCCGCTGCGGTTCGCCGCGGCCGACCGCGTCGCCCAGATCGTCCGCCAGGTCTTCTCCGAGCGCGAGCGTGTCGGCGAGTCGAGGCCCGAAGACCGCGTGGTCGTGCAGGCCGACCTCCGGACCAACACGCTGATCGTCTCGACCAGCCGCCGGAGCCTGAACATCCTCGAAGGACTGCTCGACACGCTCGACCGCGAGCACGCGACCGACGCGGTCGGCCTGCATGTGATCGCTGTGCCCGACACGGATGTGAACGCGCTGGCGCCGCGCCTGCAGCGTCTGGTCGCCGAACGGATCGAGGCGTCGCGCCGGGCGGGCGTGCCCCAGTCGCCCTCCGACGCGTTCCGCATCGAGCCCGAGCCGGCGACGGGCTCGCTGATCGTCGCCGCGAGCGACGAGAACCTGCGTCTTGTGCGCGAGCTCATCCGGGCCTTGGCCACCGGTGACGCCGAACGCACGACCGGGCAGAAGACCGAGATCCTGTATGTCGATCGGGGAAGGGCGGGCGAGATCACCCAGGCGATCAACGAGATGTATGTGCGGCGTGAAAACCAGCGCCGCGGGGCCGGGTCGGTCGGCGTGATGGCCAACGAGCGTCTCAACGCGCTGGTCGTCACCGGCAGCGAGAACGACATC
>SLFH01000374.1 GCA_007124345.1 Phycisphaerales bacterium
CACGAAAAACCGTGCGCCTGCGATCGGGAGGGTGAGCGTCGCGGCGATGCACAGGACGAGGATGAGCGTCCTTCCCGGGCTGGAACGGAGATAGGCCCACGCCAGACGCAACGCCATGGTCAGCGGGCCTCCGGCTGGTGCGTGGAGAGGGTGTCGGCGAAGTCGATCACGCGGTCGAACGCGGGGAGGAGCGACTCGTCGTGGGTGACGACGATGAGCGTCGCGTCTGCGGCCGCGGCCCGTTCGATGAGCAGATCAAGGATCTTTGACTTGTTCTCGGGGTCGAGGTTGCCCGTGGGTTCGTCGGCGAGGATGAGGCCGGGGCGTGTGACGAGGGCGCGGCAGATCGCCGCACGCTGTTTTTCGCCTTGCGAGAGCGTGCGCGGGCGGGCGCAGGCTTTGGCGAGGATGCCCGATTCATCAAGGAGTTCGTCGGCTCTGGTCTCGATGGAGTCGCGGGCGCGGTGCTTCGCCGACAGCCGCAACGGCAGGCGGACATTCTCGCGGACATTGAGGTGGTCGAGCAGGCGGAAGTCCTGGAAGACAAAGCCGATGCGCGAGGCTCTGAAGCGGCGTCGCTCGCGGTCGCTCAGCGCGGAGATCTCGGTGTCGTCGAGGAAGACCGAGCCGGCGTCTGGCGTGAGGATCCCGGCGATGAGGCGGAGGAGTGTGGTTTTGCCCGAGCCGCTGGGGCCGACGAAGGCGACGCGCTGGCCGGGCGCGATGTCGAGCGGCGGCGGGCTGAGGCTGAACCCGCGTCCGGGGTAGGCGAACTGCAGGTTTTCGACTCGGATGCGCAACCGGAACTCCGCTGGGCAGTCATCGACGCAGGCGGGAGTGTACCTCGACCTGCTCCTCGGCGATCGGGTTGAAGCCGGTGATGCGCCAGCCTTCGTCGGTATGCCGGATCTCGAAGCGGGCGCGATACCGGTTCTTAAGCGTGTGGATGTGGCCCCAGTGTTCGAGCGTGCCCTCGACGGTCCACTCGCTTCGGCAGGCGAAGCGGTCGGGCGACGAGCGCCCTTCGGGGCTGAGGAGTTCGGACTTGAGGATCTCGACGCGGTCGATGCGTCGTGTGCCGCCCGCCTCGCTCATCATGCGGAGGTTGGAGACGACGCCGAGGAAGAGGTCTTCGAGGAGTTGGTCGGAGACGCCCAGCGCGAGCGCGTCGTAGACCGCCTCATCGTCGCGGCTGGCCAGGGCGTCGTACATCAGGGTGTGCAGGCGTTTGAAGACGAGGTCGGCGTGGTCTTCGTCGATGGGTTTGGGGGAGGCGGTGTAGAGCAAGAGAGCGCCGCCGCAGGCGAAGGCGATGGGGCCGCCGACGAGGAACGCCGCACGCGGCCCGCGCTTGCCCACTTTGAGACCGATCAGTGACAACGCTGCGCCGACCGCCATGAAGAAGATCGCGGCGGCGGGCACGGATCTGCTCGGGGGCGGCGGAACGGCGTCCGGCTCCGGGCTCATCGCGGCGTGTGCGGGGTCGTCCGGGGCCGAGCCCTCCCAGACGAACTCGGGGTGGATCGGGTTGAAGGCGAAGGAGCGGCGGTCCTCGTCGTAGGCGTAGATGTTCGAGCGGAAGTACGGGAGGTCGGGGAAGGCGAGCCACTCGACCTCGACCCGCTCGGGGGGCGACGCGGCGGGGAACGACAGAATCACGCCGACTCGGGCGTTGTAGAGGCTGACCTCCCGCTCGGGCGGGCTGGTGTGGAAGTCGCGGATCTCGGGGCCGAAAAAGTCGACGCGGTCGACGCGTGCCTCGGCGGTCTCGCCATCGATCAGCACGCGCGTGTTGTTTGCGAAGTACTCGCCGACGCGGGCGCGGACCTCGCGCTGGCGGTCGACCGTCATGCGTTCTGCGTCGCGTTCGACGACCGTGAGGAAGCGGTTCATCGTGAGCAGGGGGAGGAGCATCTCGTGGCGGATCTCGCCCGGCTGGATGTAGATGTAGCTGTAGACGGCGCTGTAGTTGGTCACGCCGAAGAAGGACCGCTCGCGGGCCTGTTCGTCGTCGATCGGTGGGGCGTCTGCCGGTGTGGTGTGGGCGCCGGAGTGGGTGATGAAGGCGCGGTCGATCGCGACCCCGTCGCGGAAGAAGGTCGCGGTCATCTCGGCGGGGATCGCGGGGTCGTCGCCATCGAAGTTCTGCGAGAGGGTAACGAATTCGAGGGGGCCCTGGTGGGGGTAGCGGAGGGTGAAGCGGACGGAGTGGGCCATCAGGTCTTCGAAATGCACGCCTTCTTCGGGGAGGTCGCGCAGATCGATGGATGCGACGGTTCCGTCGAGTCTGGCGCCGTCGCTGCCGCGGATGTGGAGGTAGCGGAGAAGGAAGTTCGTGTGGACTTCGGCCTGCTGTTCGAGGGCGTCGCGCCGGAAGAGGAATCGCTCGTCGGGCCGCATCCAGTAGTACATCACGAGGTCTTCGGGCATGACATCGAGCTCGACGACGATCTCGTCGCCGGCGATGTGGACCCTGGCCTCGGTCAGGGAGATCGGATGGGCTGTGGCGGGCGCGGCCAACGCGATGATGATCGCCGCGATCAGCGAGAGCCGCATGCGAAACAACACGGACTTCGGCATCGGGGCGTCGCCCATCAGCGGCTCCCGAACGCCTCGAACGCGCCGCGGATGGATTCGGCGTTCTCACGCATGATCGAGACGAAGTCGCCCGAAGGCGGGCGCCGGTCGACGATGCGGACAACGGCGACGATCACGCCGCGCTCGCGGAGTTCGGAGGCGATCTCGGGGATGACCTCGTCCTCCCAGAGCATGATGCGCCCGCTGCGCTCGCCGAGAAGGGCGTCGAGGGCGGCCCACTCTTCCGCGTCGGGCATCTCGTCGGGCTCCCAGTGGAAGTCGTGGGCGTCGAGCCCGTAGCGGCGAACAAAGTAGTGGTACACCGGGTGGGAGGTGGCGAAGACGGCGTCGGCCCTGTCGCTGACGATCGAGGCGATCTCGCGGTCGAGCTCGGAGAGTTCTGTCTGCAATGTCTCGAAGCGGGCGCGGAGCTCGGCCTCGTTTTCTGGCAGCAGGCCGATGAGGGCGGTCTTGACGGCGCGGGCCTGCTCGATCGCGAGGGTCGGGTCGAGCCAGGTGTAGGGCGATTCGCCGTCGTGCGAATGCATGCCGTCGGGGCCGTGGCTGTGGGTTATCGCGTTCTCGATGACGATGATGCGGTCGGCGTAGGCGCGCGAGGTGTCGTGGGTGCGTGCGAGCGGGAGCGAGGCGAAGCGCGTCCAGATCGCGTAGCTCGCGCCCGAGCGCAGGATCAGGTCGGCGTTCTGATAGCGTTCGATGATGTCGTCGCCGGGCCTCCAGCGCGAAGGGTTGAGCCCGTCTGGCGCGGGGAACGCGGCTTGGATCTTGTCTCCGCCGATGCGCTCTGCGAAGTAGTGGAGGTGGTAGGCGTCGGTGTAGACGATGGGCGGGCCGGAGGACTCTCGACCTTGGGCGTCGTCGCGTTCGGCGCATGCGCCGAGCAGCAACGCCGCGGCGAACGCGAGAATCTCTGCGGGCCTTCCGGGAAAGTTTGCGAACATCGTCGATTCTCAGTCGTTTGTGCGGAAGCCGAACGGATTGGTGTAGGTCTTGCCCTGCGGGCCGGTGAGCTCGGCGCGGACGTAGCCCCTGACGCCTTCGGTCGTGGTGTAGTTGATGGTAAGCCCGGTGTGGACGGCTTCGCCGTCGGCGATCCAGACGCACTCGTCGTCGCGGAGGGGGCGCCCTTCAACGGACGCGGCGATCGTGATCGTGCCGGCGTGCGGGTCGTGGGTGATGCTGTCGATCACGGGCGTGGCGGCGTAGGCGGCGTGGAGGTCGCTGCCGCCGTGCAGGCGGATCGTCGAGGCGGTGAACGCGCCGCCCTCGACCGCCTGGCGGACGGGGCCGGTCTGCAGATCGGTGCTGTACACCATGACCCAGTCGCGGGCGAGGTGGCCGGTGTTGTGCAGGTCGTCGACCGAGAAGCCCCAGACGGGCCGGTCGGGCATGAGCTGGGTGAGCACGCCGTCCCACAGCTCGCGGTCCATGGGGTACTCGCGGATGTGCGAACGGGTGCCGTTGAGGACCTCCTGGCCGATCAGCTCCGGGTGGCGCCGGTAGAGCTCGGCGTAGTAGTCGATCGCCCAGTCCGGCACCGTGTACGGCATCGTTTGTCCGGCGGGCATCAGGAATGAGACCGAGAGGGAAGAAGTGTCGGCGTTCTGCAACGGGGTCGCGACGCTCGGCTCGAAACGAAGGCTCTGCGCGGTCGCCTCGTCGAGGCCGGGGGCGGCGCGGTTGCCGGCGCGCCGGCCGCGGAGACGCTCGATCAGCGACGCGCCCTCGATCGGGTAGCGGACAACGAGCCCGTTGTCAGCGGGCATCTGGCCCTGCTGGGCGACCTGCGCGATCTCGGCGGGCGAGAGGGCGCGGCTCCAGACGCGGGGTTCGTCGATCGAGCCGTCGAGCGCGACATCGGAGCGCGTGTCGCGGCCGAGGAAGTAGTGCTCGCCGGAGAGGTCGAACGACTCGCCGCGGTCTGCGGCGTCGCCGACCATCGTGCCGTTGAGGAAGAGCTCGACACGGTTGCCCCTGCGGACGCCTGCGAGGTGATGCCACTGGCCGTCGCGGGTGTTAACACCGCTTGGCGTGACATTGAGGTCCACCACTTGCGATGGGCCCTGGAGATAGACGCGGACGCGGTTGTCCGTGTGCAGTTCGAGGTTCAGGGCGCCGCGGTAGCTGCCCGAGTAGTTGCCGACGAGGATCCCCCGCCCTGTGGCTGTCGTCTTGAACCAGGTCTCGACGGTGAAGTCGCCCTGCGTGACCCGGCGGAGCTCTGGCCAGAACGGAGCGCGGAGGCCGAGCTCGGGCCCGGCGGTGACGCCCCGGCTGGTCGGCCAGTGCATCGCGGGGTGGGCCATGAAGGCGACGCCGGCGTGCTGGTTGACGGTCGCCATGCGCTCTGCGACGCCGCCCTCCTGCGGGTGGGTCGCGGTGGAGAAGAGGCTGATGATGTGGTGGCCCCGCGAGAGCTCGCTGGCG
>SLFH01000026.1 GCA_007124345.1 Phycisphaerales bacterium
CAGGAAGGCGAAGAAGTCGTCGGCGTCGATGACGCCGTCGTTGTTGAAGTCGGCGCGGGGATCGCCCGCGGCGAAGAACTGAAGGAAGAGGAAGAAGTCGTCGGCGTCAACCACGCCGTCCCCGTTCAGGTCCGGCGGACAGGTCGGGCCTGTGCCGCCGAGGTCCAGGAGGCCGATGTACTGCCCGTTGTGACCCGATCCCGGCTCGTAGACGACCGAGCCGGTCATGCCGCCGAACCCGTCCGGCACGGCGCGGTACACGCCCGGCGAAGCGGACACCAGGTACGAGTTCTGGCCCGCCTCGGGGAAGATCCCGCGGATGTTGCCCGAGGGGATACCCAACTCCACACGCGTCGCACGCTCGAGCTCGACGCCCTGCGGGCTGAACCGGTGCGCCGCGTTGCTCGAGAAGCTCGCAACCAGAAGGTCGCCGTTGTCCAGCGCCACGATCTGCTGCGGGAAGCTCACAAACCCCGGCGGCACAAAGTCGCCGAGGTACGCGCCCGTGCTGCTGTGCCGGGTGACCCGGTTGCCCGAGATGTCCGCCACCAGCAGCTCGTTGCCGTGCGGCTCGACGTCGAACGGGCTGAAGCCCAGCGGGAAAAAGTCCGTGATCTGCTGCGTCGAAGGGTTGATCACGATCACCGAGTTCTGCCACAGGTTCGCGGTCGTCCCCGCCATCGTCAGGTAGACATTCGTCCCGTCGTAGCCCATCCCGCGGATGTTGTTGAACTCGTTGATCCCATCGCCGAAGATCGAACCGACGAACTGCGGGCGGTTGAGCACCGGGTCGTTGGCGTCCAAAGCGAAGCGGTGGATCGCGCGCACCAGCTGGTCAGAAACCCAGATCTCGTCGCCCACGCGCAGCGCCTCCTTGGGCGTGGTGAACGACCAGTCCGGCGAGCCCAGATCGCGGATCCAGTCCGCGTCGACGAGCGTGTTGTTCGAGCGGTCGATCAGCACCACGCCCTCGGGCGAGGTCGAGGTGACCACCATGTAGTACTCCTGCGCGTGCGCGGCGCCGCACGCCACCGCAAGCCCGCTCGCCGCCATCATGCCGAAAAACTTGTTCCGAAGCATCGCTGCTCCTTTCTCAATCCTGTCTTGCCACTCTCTACGAGCCCCCACGCGGAAGGCCCGCCTCCGATGCCGACGCCGGGCGGGAACCCGCCCCTTCGAGCCGTCGGCGAAAGCGCACGCGGACCCCGCCGGGCCCGCGCCGCACTGAAAAACTCAGCAGCCCTGCGCAAAGGCGTTCAGGAACGCGAAGAAATCGTCCGCGTCGATCACGCCGTCGTTGTTGAAGTCCGCACGCATGTCCCCGGCGGCGAACAGCTGAAGGAACAGGAAGAAGTCGTCGGCGTCAACCACGCCGTCACCGTTCAGGTCCGGAGGGCAGGCCGGGCCGCCCACAAGGTCGACGCCCGTCACGTACTGGCCGTTGAAGATCGAACCGTCCAGCAGCGGCACGAAATTGTGCCCGCCGAACCCGTCGGGCACCACGCGGAACAGCCCACCGGCCGTCGACGCCGCGAGGTCGCCGTTGTCGAACGTCCACACGCCCCGAACCGCCTGACTGCCGATCGGCCCCAGCGTCAGGATCGACTCCTGCAGGTTGCCGGCCCCGTCGTAGCGGTACAGACCCCGGTCGTTGCCCAGCGAGTTGGCGACCCAGATCCGGTCCGTGCTCTCGACATGCACACCCTGCGGCGTGCTCAGCCCGCTCTGCACCAAGACGCCAAGGTTCGCCCCCGTCTTGCTGTAGCGGACAACATGCGGCGTGCCCGACGAGACCACAATCAGGTCCTCGCCGTACACCTCGACATCGAACGGGCCGCTGGAGACCTGGAACGAGTTCACGACCGCCTGCGTCGCGGTGTCGATCACGATGATCTGATTCGCGTAGAACCCGCTGAAATTGCAGAGGTACACACGCGACCCGTCGTACGCCATCCCTCGGATGTTGCTGAACGGGTTCACCCCGTCGCCCGTGATCGAGCCGACGAACTGAGGCCCGTTGTTCACCGGGTCGTTCGCGTCAAGCTCGAAACGATGGATCGCGTTGCGCACCTGATCGGAAACCCAGATCTCGTCACCCACACGCAGCGCCTTCTTGGGTGTGAAGAAGTCCCAACCCACCGCGAACGCGTCGCTGATCCAGTCCTGGTTCACCACCGTTCCGTTCGCCGAATCCAGAAGCACGACGCCCTCGGGGGCGTTGGACTTCACGCCCATCAGGTGCTGGGCACACGCGGCGCCGGACAACGCGACAACGACCACGGGGGCAACGATCCGCGCAATCTTCATGGCTGCTCTCCTCTCGAGGCGGACGCCGAACCCCCCGGACAACGATCCCCGGGAGAGTGCGGCGAGCCCGCCTTTTCTCTCAATAAAGCATACCCGGATCGGGGTAGCCCGCCGAAAGGATTGCGCGATTCTGCCGAGAGCGACGCCCGAAAAAAAGCCGGGGTCAGCCGGTAAAGGCTGCCCCGGCCGAACGGGAGGGTCGTGCTGGGAATCAGAGATTCCCAGATGAGTTCCGTGAGGTCAATTATCGGTGTGCGGGCTCCGCCCGGATTCAGGATTCCGGGCCTTGAACAGCAGGCGTGAAAGCTGGGCGAGCTCTTCCCGCTCCATGTGCCCCAGCAACTCCTTGTGCAGACGCATCACCGGGTCCGCCAGGCGGTCCAGAAGGCGGTCGCCTTCCTCGGTGATGTGCGCAAAGACCACGCGTCGGTCCTCCGAGCTCCGCCGGCGTTCAACGAACCCGGCACGCTCCAGACGGTCCAGCAGCCTCGTGACATCCGGCACCTGAGCGATCAGGTCGTCGCGGATGCCCGAGCATGTCCTGCCTTCGGACCCCGCGCTGCGGAGGATTCGCAGCACATTGTATCCGGGCATGCTGAGTCCATAGGACTTGAAGAGCCGGTTCTGTGCCGCTTCGAGCATATGTGCGGTTCGGACAATGCTCAGGTGCGCCTCCTGTTCAGGAGCCGCGAAGTTGTCCCGCTTGCCCAGTTCATCCTTGAGGCTGGTCGGGGCTTCGGTCATTGGGGGTCACCTCGGCTTTCGGGCCAAACATGCCCGGTGCTTCTGTTGTTCCAACGAATGGGGTCGATGTCGCCAAACTCTTGCGCCGGAACGACTTAGCGTTCAGGCAGGGGTTTCACTGTACATCATCCGAGCCGAGTCGGCTGCCGAATCTCGACCTGAAATCTCCCCAATAGCGCGAATTATTTTTCCGTCATGCGAAAACCGTCAGGTTGCCGTCAGTCATCCAGCTGGCAAACGATAGCACTCCATTCGTTTCATTCTTCACCGTGCAAACGCGTAAACAGGGGGTTCGGAGGACCGGAGAATAAGCATGACAAAGTCCGCTATAGTATTATCGGTCTCAGAGCTGGCCCACCCACGTGCGGGGAGCACCGAAGCATGCCGCATGGATATACCGAGCATGCGTGTGGGCGTGCGGCGGAGACCCCCGTTCAAGGCCCCTTGGGGTCCGCCAGAAACCGGTAGAAACCCTGGCCACTCTGTCTGATCGACGGTCGCGCGCCGGCGGATTCAGTCTTCGGGCACCTCGTCGCTGGTGACAATCTCGCGGAACCGATCGCGGAGCTCGCGGCAGACCGGGCCCTCGCCCTCGGAGATCGGGAATTCCTTGGCGCCCTTGCTGTCCCGCTCCTGCACCGTCGTGACCGCGATGATCTCCGCCGCCGACCCGGTCAAAAAGACCTCGTCGGCGTGCAGCAGCTCGTCGAGCTCGAAGCTCTTCTCCACGCACTTGATCCCCAGGGCCGGGCAGAGCTCGTCCTTGACGAACTTCCGCGTGATCCCTTCGAGGATCCCGTCGTCGCAGGGCGGGGTGTACACCACCCCATTCTTGACGATGAAGATGTTGTCGCCCGAGCCCTCCGAGACCCTGCCCTCGGTGTTGAGCATGATCACCTCGAACAGCCCCTTGTCGATCGCCTCGACCTTGGCGAGGATGTTGTTGAGGTAGTTCAGGCTCTTGATCCGCGGGTCCAGGCAGTCCACGGGGATCCGCGGGCGCTCGGCGACCACCACCTTCATCCCCTTCTCGTACATCTCCTCGGGGTAGAGGCGGATCTGATCGGCGATGCAGATGATCCCCGGCTCCGGGCAGGCGAAGGGATTCAGCCCCAGCGTCCCGACCCCGCGCGTCACCAGCAGGCGGATGTACCCGTCGCGGAGGTTGTTCGCCTCGACGCAGACGCGCTGGATCGTCTCCATCTCCTCACGCGAGATGTGGATCTTCAGGCGGATGCGCTCCGCCGACGCCCACAGCCGGTCCATGTGCTGGCCGAGCTTGAAGATCCGACCGTTGTAGACGCGGATGCCCTCGAAGACGCCGTCGCCGTAGAGCAGTCCGTGGTCGAACACATTGATCGCGGCCTCGTGCTTGGGCACGACTTTGCCGTTGACATAGACGAGCGGACGGTCCTCATCCCGGATCCCTGTGGGGATCTCGATCGGAAGGCCCTGGACGGTGGGGGTGGTCCGGGTCATGGCACAGTCTCCGTGGGTTTGCCCGCCCGGGATCCTCCCGGGCGTCGCCGCGGGTCAGGCGCGCAGCGCCCCAGTGTACCAGCACCCCCGGACAGATGTTCCACCCTGTTCGCACCCCGCCCCTTGAATGCCAAACAAAATCAGATCAACGGAGTTCCCACACCCCTCTTACAGCTCCGCCTCGTCCACCCGCCGGATCGACGCCCCGAGGGCCTGCAGCCTGGTTTCGACCTGTTCATACCCGCGGTCGAGGTGGTAGACGCGCTGGACCACCGTTGTCCCCTCGGCCGCCAGCCCGGCGAGCACCAGCGAGGCCGAGTCCCGCAGGTCGCTGGCCATTACCGGCGCCCCGCGCAGCCGCCGGACGCCAGAGACGACCACCGTCGCCCCTTCGCGGTGCATCCTCGCCCCCATGCGGGCCAGCTCGGGCACATGCATGAACCGCTCGGG
>SLFH01000245.1 GCA_007124345.1 Phycisphaerales bacterium
GCCGCACGGGGTACTTTCTGGAATCTCCGGTCGGAGCGATCCATCTCGCCCCCGGGGCGGAGCTTCGCCCCGCCGATGATCAACATCGTCGGCGTTCGCTCCGAGAGGGCTGCCAGCACCGAAGCCGACGGCCTCTGGTTCGAGCCGATCGACCCAGAGACGCTCGAGCCTCAGAATCTCTATGAGGCGCAGCGTCAACGCCGCGCCAGCCAGAGCGGTTCCTGAGGTGTCAGAGGGCCAGCTGCGGCAAATCCCCCGTTCTCCTCCGTGCCTCCCAAAGCATCCAGATACGCGAAGCACCTCAACCACGCCAGCAATCTCAAGCAATCGGTTCCCGGATCGCCTCGCCTCGCTCCCGAGGTTCCGGAGGCGATACGCTCTGCACTCGGATGCGCCCAGACGTGTCGCTCCGGGGAAGGCGGCCTCATGAAGCTCTTCGCTTGCACATCCTGCGGCCAGACGGTCTACTTCGACAGCATCGCCTGCAAAGGGTGCGGCGCCTTGCTCGGCTTCATCCCCGACGCCCTCGCGATGGTCGCGCTGAGCACCGAAGGCGGCGCTGCGGCGGGACCGGAGCGTTATCTACCGTGTGCCCACCGATCGAGCGGCTGCAACTGGCTGGTGAACCAGCGTGACGGCGCGCATTTCTGTGTCTCCTGCCGGTTGAACCGCACCATCCCCGATCTGTCGGCGCCGGGGAATGTGCGACTCTGGCAACGCCTGGAGGGGGAGAAGCGGCGCCTGATCTACTCTCTGCTGCGCCTGGGCCTGCCGTTTGAAGAGGGTCCGGGCGGCGTCGCCGGGCTCGAATTCGACTTTCTCTCCGACTCGTCCCCGGGCGGCGGCGGGCGGGTGATGACGGGGCACGCCGGAGGGTTGATCACGCTGAACATCGCCGAGGCGGACCCGGTCGCGCGCGAGCGAAACCGCTTCGAAATGAACGAGCCATACAGGACGATTCTCGGCCACTTCCGCCATGAGTCGGGCCATTACTTCTGGGATCGCTTGGTGCGCGGCAGCGGATGGCTCGCGCCTTTCCGCGAGCTGTTCGGCGACGAGAGTGCCGATTACGCACAAGCCTTGCAGATGCACTACCAGTCAGGTCCGGCTCCGGACTGGCGGGAGTGTCATGTCTCCGCCTATGCGTCCGTCCACCCCTGGGAGGATTGGGCCGAGACATGGAGCCACTACCTGCACATGGTCGACACGCTGGAAACCGCGTGGGTCTACGGGCTGACCCTCGAGCCGCGGCACGCGGGCGGGGAAGTGCTCGCAACCGAGCCGGCGGCCGACCCGTACGAGTTCACGGACTTTCAGTCGCTGATCAGCCAATGGATGCCGCTGACCGTTGCGCTCAACAGCCTGAGCCGCAGCATGGGGCACGAGGCGGTCTACCCGTTCGCCCTCGCGACGCCGGTGATCGAAAAGCTCGGCTCCGTGCACAGGGTCGTCAGAGGCGCCCCGCCGGACGGGTGACGCAGACGGCGTGGTCAGGCCGAGGGATTGTTGGGAGTCCGCCTCGCCGTCCGCCTGTTCATGACGACCGCGATCGCGAACAGCACGCTGCCGGCGCCGAGCAGCGCCGCCGTCGCCAGCACCGACTCGATGCTCACCCGCGTCAGCAGGCCGACACACACCAAGAGGGCCAGCAAGGGGATCACCGGGCCGCCCGGGAGCTTCAGCAGTGACTCCGCATCGCTCTGGCGAGCGATCCGCGGCATCCCCGCGATGCAGGTGATGTAGATCAGCAGCCGCGTCAGAACGCTCAGCACCGCCAGAAACACGAAGCTCCCCGTCACCGCGAGCAGGAACGCCGCCGTGCCGTAGACAACGACCGAGACCCACGGCGTGTTGTGCTTCGGGTCGACATCCGCCAGCAGCGGGGGGAGCTGGCTGTCCAGGGCGAGGCGGTAGGTGATCCGGGGCGTCGAAAACATCGAGCCGAGCAGGTTCCCGCCGACAGACGCGATGATCGCCAGCACCACGATCACGGCTCCCGCGGGGCCGAGCAGCGTCTCGCCCGCGTCGACCACCGGTCGTTCTGAGTCGGCCAGCCCGGGCAGCAGCTTCCTCGTCGCGATCTGCACCAGCACATAGACACTCGCGGCGACCACCAGCGCCAGCACGATCGCCCGCGGCATGTCGCGCTTCGGGTCCTTCGACTCGCCCGCGGGCACGAGACCAGACTCGAACCCAACATACGCATAGATCGCAAGCAGCACCGCCGCCCCGAGGTCGATCGCCGCGGGAGGCGACGCCGCCGACGCGAACACCTCCGCGTCCAGCCGGAACAGCCCGTAGCCCGCCAGCGCCACCAAGGGCAGCAGCTTGAGCACCGTCAGCACGCCGAGCGAACGCATCGCCGCCTTCACGCCCACGAGGTTGATCCAGACCAGGAGCGAGCTCATCCCCAAGAGCAGGCCGATCCGCACGCCCGGCCCAACAGGCCCGGGGGCGAAATACGCGACCGTCGTCACCAGCAGGTTCAGGTTCGCGGCGAACGCGGTCAGCCGCGCGATGTAGAACGCCCACCCGACCTGGAACCCGGCGAAGGCGCCGAACGCGGCCCTGGCGTAGAGCACGGGCCCGCCCGTCCCGCTGAACGCGCTGCTCAGCCTCGCGAAGGAGAGCATGATCGGCGCGATGAGAAGGGCGCAAAGCGCGAATACCCACGGCCCGAATCCCCCGGCCAGCCGCTCCAGCCCCGCGGGTACACCGAAGATCCCCGCCCCGATCATCCCGTTGATCACAAGCAGCCAGAGGGCCCAAGGGCCCAGGCGCCGGACGAGCGGCTCGTGTTTGGCTGGAGGAGGCAGCGGGAAGGTCATGCGCCGAAAGCCTACAGCAAATCTCTCTTGGATGCCCGAACGCGACGACCCTGCGGAGACGCTCTGAACCCCGCGTTCACGCTAGTTCGCACTGCCCGGCGTCACGCGCCCATCAACCTCGACCGCCAGCCCCCGCTGAACCGCCAGGTCGACTGCCTCGCTGACCCGCTCGCTCACCCTTGCCGTGACACGCTGCATCCCGAACAGCTTCGCCGTCTCGCGCACAAGCTCCTCCCGCGGCATCCCGAACTGCACGCCCAGCACATGCGCAGCGCCGTTGCTCAGCTCGACCAGCGCGATCTCCTCGATGTCCCGTTTCGAGTCCGGCTCGTCCGACGCGACCCGCAGCGTGCGGCACGCCCCAAAATCCACCCCCGGGGCCCATAGAATCCCGTCGCGGCGCACGCACTTGCCCGACCGGATGCACGACGCGACGATCTCGGCCGCACGCGTGCGGAAGCGTTCGTTCAGACGCTGAACGCCGAACGCGGAGGCCAACCGACGAACCGCCAACGCCTCGACCACGGGCGACTCCGCCGAGACGATCGCGCCCAGAACCTCTACGGCTTGCTGTTTCGTTCCCGGGTCATGGATGTCTATCGCGCGGGTCCGCTCGTCGCCGGTGTAAGGCCGGTAGGCTGGCGGCATGCTGTCGGTTTCCGATTGAGCGGTGTCGACTCCCGGCTCGGGCGTCGGATCGTCTTCCGCCGCTGGCTCGTTCGCCTTCGCGTCTTTCGTATCAGGATCGGACGCCCCGAAGAGCCCTGCGAGGAGCGTCGGTGCTCCGTCGTTGTCGTCGGTCGGGGTTTCGGGATCGCTCGCGGGCGCTTCCGATGTGTGCCGTGGGCGATTGATTCCTTCGCCATGAGGAACGAGCGGACCGGGCGCGTCCGGCGGTGAGTGCAACGCCTCCTTGATCGCGGCGCTGAGCCTGGCGAGACACCCGCCGGGATGCACCCGCCAGTCGGTCGACCAGACCCGCGCAATCCGCCAGCCGAGCCCTTCGAGCACGCTCTGGCGGAGGCGGTCTCGGTCGCGGGCCGTCTTGGCGCTGTGGTACGCCGCGCCGTCGCACTCGATCCCCAGCAGGTAACGCCCCGGCCGCTCGGGGTGGCGCACCGCGAGGTCGATCCTGTACCCGGCGCACCCGACCTGCGTGTCGACCTCGTAGCCCTTCTCCGTCAGCGCTTTCCAGACCGCGTGCTCGAAGCCCGAGTCGAACTCGCGCGTCCCGCTCATCGTCACCGCTTCGGCGATCGCGCGGGGCCCACGCTCGGCGTAATCGAGGAAGGTCTTGAAGTGGCGGACGCCCAGCGCCCGCGTCCGGCGCAGGTCGATCTGGTCGCTCCGCATCGATGCGAAGACCATCAGCCGTCGCCTCGCCCGCGTCACCGCGACATTCAGGCGGCGTTCCCCGCCGTCCTTGTTCAGCGGGCCGAAGTTCATCGAGACCTTGCCCGCCTGGTCGGGCCCGTAGCCGACCGAGAAGATGATCGCGTCCCGCTCGTCGCCCTGTACATTCTCGAGGTTCTTGACGAAGACCGGCTCCTGAGACTCCGAAGTGAAGTGATGCTCGATCTCGGGAAGCTCCCGACGCTTGGCGTCGAGCAGGTCTTCGATCAGGTTCTGCTGCGCCTGGCTGAAGGTCACCACGCCGATCGAGTCGCGGCAGCCCGGGTCGTGCAGCATCTTCACCACCTCGTCGACCACGCGCTCCGCCTCGACGCGGTTGGTCCGAGATCCGCCGCGGTCGTACATCCCACCCTCGACGAGCCGGAAGCTCACGCCGAGCTCGTCGGAGCGTTCGTCGGGCGATGGGAAGGTGTGCAGCTCGTTGTGGTAGTAGTGGTGGTTGGAGAACGCGATCAGCGTCTCGTGGCGGCTGCGGTAGTGCCAGCGAAGCCGCATCCCCGGCACGCCCGACGCGTTGCACTCCTTCAGGATCGACTCCATGTCGTCCACGCCGTGGTCCTCGACGTCCTCCTCATCGCCCCCGTCCAGCGTGCTGAAGAAGTTGGTGGGGGGGAGCTGCTTCGAATCCCCGACCACCACCACCTCGTCGCCCCGCGCAATCGCCCCGATCGAGTCCCACACCGGGATCTGCGACGCCTCGTCGAACACCACAAGATCGAAC
>SLFH01000053.1 GCA_007124345.1 Phycisphaerales bacterium
AGTCCCCTGCTCGTCGGCGCAGCGCTGGGCGTCTTCGTAGCCCGCGTCGGCGTGGCGGAAGACGCCCATCGCCGGGTCGTTGGTCAGGACGCGCCGGAGTCTTTCGCCCGCGGCGTCGGTGCCGTCGGCGACGATCACCTGGCCGGCGTGCTGGCTGAAGCCGATGCCGACGCCGCCGCCGTGATGGAACGAGACCCACGAGGCGCCGCCCGCGACATTGACCATCGCGTTGAGCAGGGCCCAGTCACTGATCGCGTCGGAGCCGTCCTTCATCGCTTCGGTCTCGCGGTTCGGGCTGGCGACCGAGCCGCAGTCGAGGTGGTCGCGCCCGATCACGATCGGGGCGCTGACTTCGCCCTCGGCGACCATTTTGTTGAACAGCAGGCCTGCCTTGTCGCGCTGGCCGAGGCCGAACCAGCAGATCCGCGCCGGCAAGCCCTGGAAGCCGAATCGCGGCGAGCACGAGGCGAAATCGCCCGCGAGCAGCGCGTCGGTGTTCGCGTGACAGCCGAGGATCCAGCGCCGCAGCGGCTCGTCATCGGGGAAGAGCTCCAGAAGCGCCTTGTCGGTCTTGTAGATATCCGTCGGGTCGCCCGAGAGCGCGACCCAGCGGAACGGCCCGCGTCCGAGGCAGAACTGCGGCCGGATGTACGCCGGCACGAATCCGGGGAAGCTGAACGCGTCTTTGAACCCCTGATCGAGCGCGCGCTGGCGGATGTTGTTGCCGTAATCGAAGGTCACAGCGCCACGCCGCTGCAGCTCAACCATGGCGCGGACATGACGCTCCATGCTGGCGAGGCTGAGCTCCTGGTAGTGGTCGGGGCTGAGGCGGCGCATCAGCTCGGCCTCCCCCACCGTCATCTCGACTGGGACATAGCCCATCAGCGGGTCGTGGGCCGAAGTCTGATCGGTCAGGGCGTCGGGCGTGACGCCCCGCTCCAGCAGGCGCTCGAGCAGCTCGATCGCGTTGCAGTCGACGCCGACGCTGACGGCTCGCTTGGCCTCGGCGAGCTCGATGGCGCGGTCGATCGCTTCGTCGACATCGTGCACGACCTCGTCGAGGTAGCGGTCGCGCTGGCGGCGGAGCAGGCGGTTGGTGTGTACATCGGCGATGAGGGCCGTGCCCCCGTTCATCGTGATCGCAAGAGGCTGGGCGCCGCCCATCCCGCCGCAGCCGGCGGTGACGCACACACGCCCGGCGAGGGTGCCGCCGAACTCGATGTCGGCGAGTGCGGCGAAGGTCTCGTAGGTGCCCTGGAGAATGCCTTGGGTGCCGATGTAGATCCACGAGCCGGCGGTCATCTGGCCGAACATCATCAGGCCGCGTTCGGCGAGGCGGTCGAAGTTCGCCTGCGTCGCCCAGTGCGGGACGAGGTTACTGTTGGCGATGAGGACGCGCGGCGCGTCTTCGAAGGTACGCACCACACCGACGGGCTTGCCGCTCTGCACGAGCAGGGTCTCGTCGGGGGCGAGGCGCTTGAGCGTCGCGACGATGGCGTCGAAGGAGGCCCAGTCGCGTGCGGCCTTGCCCCGCCCGCCGTAGACCACGAGCTGCTCGGGCGCTTCGGCGACCTCGGGGTCGAGGTTGTTCATGAGCATGCGGAGGGCGGCCTCGGCCTGCCAGGATCGGCAGGAGAGTGCCGTGCCCCGGGGCGCCCGGACAGGCCCGCGGGTTGCTCCACTGTCGTCCATCCTGGGATTGGCTTTCGATCCGGGCGTCATGATGCTGGCCATCTGGTTGACCTCTTTGCGTTTGCCTGCGGCGATTCGTCGTTGCCCGTTCATCCCAAAGCTATGTGCTCCGAGGCCCTGACACAAGCGCCGCGTCGGAAAGTCTTTGCATCGGCCCCTCCCGGCGTCTTGTACACTGTGTGGCATGATCCCCCACTGCACGCCCGCCCCGTGGCCGCAAGGCATCCCCTCGACCCGCATGGCGGCATCGATCGCCCGCGGGGTCGACCCCTCCGAGGCGACCGTCGCGCTGATCGGCCTGGCCGACGACGAGGGCGTTCGCCTGAACCATGGTCGTATCGGCGCTCGGGACGGCCCGGACGCGTTCAGGCACGCCCTTTCGCGTCTGGGCGCCGCCGAGGCCGACGCGCCCGCGTGGCCGAGCGTCTACGACGCGGGCAATATCGGGCCCGGCACGGACCTCCAAGACACGCACAACCGCGTCACGGAGGCGGTGGCGGCGGTGCTCGAACTCGGCCTTCTGCCCGTCGCGATCGGGGGTGGGCACGACCTGACTTACCCGTTTGTGCGCGCCGTCGCGGACCGCTACGGCCCCATGACCGGGGTGTACTTCGACCCGCACCTGGATGTCCGCGACACACCCGGATCGGGGATGTCTTTCCGCAGACTCATCGAGACCGGCGCCGCGACCGGGCTGTTCATCCATGGCTACGACCCGTTCGTGAACACCCGCGAGTCCAAGCGCTGGTTCGATGCGCACAACGGGCATGTCGAAGCGTTCGGGCCCGGCGACCCGTGGCCCGCGGGCGATCGCTTCTTTGTCAGCTTCGATCTGGACGCGGTCGATCAGGCGTACGCGCCGGGCGTCAGCGCGCCCAACCCCAGCGGGATGGACCCGAAGGAAGCCGCGGCGTGGGCGCGGGCGGCCGGCAAGAACCCGCGCGTGATGTGCATCGATATCATGGAGCTCTCGCCCCAGCACGACCAGCCGCCGGGCGACGGGAGCACCGCCAGACTCGCGGCGTACCTCTTCCTCTCGTTCCTGCGCGGGCTCGCTGAACGTCCCGCCGGCGACGCCTGATGCACGCTGCAAGAATCCCGCCCGCATGACCGACCTCCTGATCCGACACGCTCGCCTGTGGGACTCTGCGCCGGACGCCCCCCTCGTCTCGATCACGATCCGCGATGGATCGATCGAGTCCATCGATGTTGAGCCGAGTGACGGGGCGATTTCGCGCGCGGGCGGCGAGTCCGACAAAATCTGTGGCACTGGCGCCTTGCCCACCAGTGGTTCGGTTGCAGCAAGCGCAGGGCGGAGACTACCAGAAGCGGACACGGCTCGGCGAGCCGTGCCACGCGGTGCCGCGCCATCGGTCGCCGTGTTCGACGCCGCGGGACGCGTGGTCATGCCGGCGTTCGTCGATTGTCATACGCACGCGTGCTGGGATGGCGACCGGCTGGACGAGTGGGACCGCAAGCAGGCCGGGGCGTCGTACCTGGAGATTCTCGAATCGGGCGGGGGGATCATGTCGAGTGTGCGCAGCGTGCGCAAAGCGTCTCGAGAGGATCTCGCCGAGGGACTGCTCGCCCGCCTCGGCGTCATGCTGCACGAGGGAACGACGACAGTCGAGGTCAAATCGGGCTACGGGCTGAGCACCGGGGACGAGCTGAAGATGCTCGGTGCGATCGCCGACGCCGAGTCGCGCTGGCCGGGCACGCTCGTCGCCACCGCGTGCATCGGGCACGCCAAAGACCCCGATCGGCCCCACTTTGTGCGCACGACGATCGACGAAACACTGCCGGCGGTGCACGCGGAGTTCCCGGGTGTCGCGATCGACGCGTACTGCGAGCGGGGCGCGTGGTCGCTGGAGGAAACGGTCGAACTGCTCGACAGGGCGCTGGAGCTCGGGCACCCGGTGCGCGTGCACGCCGACCAGTTCAACAGCCTCGGCGTGATCCCTTGGGCGGTCCGCAGGGAGATCCTCAGCGTCGATCATCTGGAGGCGAGCACGCCCGATGAGCTCCGCATGCTGGCGGAGTCGGAGACTTTCGGCGTCATGCTCCCCTGCTCGGGCCTGCATGTGGACCAGCGGTACGCCGATGGGCGGTCGTTCCTCGATCACGGCGGCCGTCTCGCCATCGCCAGCAACTGCAACCCGGGCAGCGCCCCCACTTCTTCGATTCCGCTGACGGTCGCGCTGGCGAATCGGTTCAACCGGATCACGGCGCACGAGGCGATTCTCGCTTGCACGGCGAGCGCCGCGGCATTGCTCGGGCTGAGCGATCGTGGGAGGATCGAGCCGGGGCTTCGTGCCGATCTGGTCGTGCTGCGCCACAGCGACGCGCGGATGCTCGCCTACGAGTTTGGCGGGGACCCGGTCGATTGCGTGGTGCTGGGCGGTGAGGTGGTCCGCGAGAGGAACGGGCGGGGCCGCGGCTCTTGATCGACGGCTCTGTAGTCGGTCCAACGCACAACCTTGGGCTCGACGGGTCGATCGATCGGGGCGCCGAGTTTGACCGCGTCCCATCTGGCGGCGCACTCGGGGCAGCGGACGCGTGGCCTCTCATCGTCCTGGGGATCGGGGCCGATCCCTTCGAGGCTGTAGAGGCAGGCGGGGCAGCGTCGGCGTTCGATGAGCACGGCGCGGAGCCGGGCGAGGTAGGCCGAGCCTGCCCAGACGGCGCTGCGGGCGACGAGCAGGAACGAGCCGGCGATCGCCGCGGCGACAGGGGCGTGGACGATCAGGCCGAGGATCTCCATGCCGACGAGCAGCACGACGCCGATCAACGCGGCGATGTAGAGCAGCACCAGCAGCACCACCCCGACAAAGAACGGGGAGCAGAGGGGGCCGAGCACCCGGGACGAGATCGCTCGTCGCTCGTCGGGGGGGAGCCTTCTGGCCGACCCGAGGCCGAGGGGCATGAGCTTGCCCGCGGCGTGGGTGCGTTTGTCGGCGTCGTCGAACATGGGCTTGGAAGGGTGCTGGAGCGGCCGGATCGCTCGTGTTTGTGCGCTGATTGTGGTTCGGCGGGTGTCGCGAGCGGATGCCCCGCGGGATCGGGCGGATACGATGCCCCCCACATGGCCCGGATCCCCTTTGTTCCCGAATCGGAGTACCCCAGAGCCTACGAGGCGGCCCAGTGCGTGGTCGAGACGCACCGGAGACTGTCGGCGTGGCTCGAGCCGGGTCAGACCCTTGCGCACATCGACGCCTTTGTCGGGCGGACGCTCGAAGAGCTGGGGTGCAAGTCGTGCTTCCGGGGCTA
>SLFH01000012.1 GCA_007124345.1 Phycisphaerales bacterium
GGGGGGGCGGGGGCGTTGCTGGTCGTGTTTGCGCTCAGCCAGCGTCGGGGGCTGGTGGACCCTGTCTCGATGATCCTCGTTGGCGTGATCCTGTCGATCGTGCTGGGGTCGGCCTCGATGCTGCTGCGCCAGGCGCTGCCGGACCGGGGGCTGCTGGCGGCGAGGTGGTTGCTTGGGGATCTGTCCGACGATGTGTCGCGATCGCAGCTGGTGTGGGGCGGGCTGATTTGCGTGGTCGGCGTCGGCGTCGGCGCGTGGCTGGGGCGGGCGATGGACGCGGCGTCGATGGGCGAGGACGAGGCGCGGTCGGTCGGTGTGCCGCTGGGCGGGCTGCGGGCGACGCTGTTTCTCGGGGGCGGGGCGCTGACGGCGTCGACGGTGGTGCTGGCGGGGCCGATCGGGTTTGTGGGGCTGGTGGCGCCGCATGTGGTGCGCCTGGTGATGGGGCCCTCGCATCGGGCGCTGGTGATCGGCGCTGCGCTGGCGGGCGCGGCGCTGGTGGTGGGTGCGGACGCGGCGATCAGATTGGTCGAACTGCCGGGCGGGAGGCCGCCGATCGGGGCGATCACCTCGCTGATCGGCGGGCCGCTGTTCATCCTGCTGCTGCGCAGGGAGATGGGGCGCGGGGCGTAGGGCGGGGGTTGACACGGGACGCCGGTGTCCGCATATTGGGACTGGGTGCGGCGCATTGCGGGCCGCGTTCGCGCGTCATGGCCCATTTCACACTCCATCGCGACGGGACGACGAGCGGCAACATGCCGCCGGCTTTGACTTTCTTTGTGACGCGGATCTTCCCGCTGCTGTTTGTCGCTGTTGGCGTCGCGATGCTGGTGGTGGGGGTGATCGGGTTGCGCCGGGCCGCGGCGAGCGCGGATTGGCCGACGACGCAGGGCGTGATCGTTTCGTCGGAGGTCGAGCGGGTGCGCCGAAACGACCCCGACCGCGGGTGGACGACGACCTTTCACGCGAGGATCAGTTACGGTTATTCCGTGGGCGGCGAGCCGTACACCGGCGACAGGGTCGGCATCGGCGATTACGGCAGCAACACCAACCACCGCGCGCGGAGCGTTGTGAGGCGGTACCCGGTCGGCTCGCATGTGACGGTGTACTACGACCCGGATCGGCCGCGGATTGCGCTGTTGGAGCCGGGTGTTCGCCCGATGGCGTTTGTGATTCCGGGGATCGGCGTGGCGTTTGTGTTGTTCGGCGGGTTGTGCTTTACGGTGTTCCTGCTGCACGGCAGGAACCAGCGCGGGGCCGCAGAGGAATCCGTCGGAGATTCGGCGCAGGAAGATTAAACCGTCGCCGCGGGATCTTTGCGAAGCAGTTGTCGATGACAGGATGTTCGCCCGGGCGGGACGCCCGGGCCACGGTCTCTTGCGTGGATCAGGCGGTTGCTGTCGCGGGGGTTTTCTTTGCGCCCGGTTCGTAGCCGAGGTTCGGGGCGAGCCAGTGCTCGATCTTCTCGACGCTGACGCCGCAACGCCGGGCGTAGTCGGCGACCTGGTCGGCGCCGAGATTGCCGACGGCGAAGTAGCGTGAGAGCGGGTGGTTGAAGTAGAGGCCCGAGACCGAGGCGGGCGGGTTCATCGCGTAGCTCTCGGTGAGGCAGACGCCCGTGGCCTTCTCGGCGTCGAGGAGCGTCCAGATCTTGGACTTCTCTGTGTGGTCGGGGCAGGCGGGGTAGCCCGGGGCGGGGCGGATGCCGCGGTAGCGCTCGCGGATGAGGTCAGCGGGCAAGAGGTTTTCGTCTCTGCCGAAGCCGCAGAGGTCGCGGGCGAGCTTGTGGACGAACTCGGCGGAGGCCTCGGCGAGGCGGTCTGCGATGGTCTTGATGAGTATGGCGTCGTAATCGTTGTTGTTTCGTTCCAGCTCTGCGGCTCGCCTGTCGAGCTCCTCGCCGGCGGTGACGACGAAGGCACCGATGTGGTCCTGCAGACCGGTGTCGATCGGGGCGATGAAGTCCGCGAGGGAGAGGCACTCCTGCGCCCGCACCTTCTTGCGCTGCTGGCGGAGGGTGTGCAGGCGCATGAGCTCCTCGGTGCGTGAATCGTCCTTGTAGACGACGATGTCGTCGGCGTCTGCGGCGGCGGGGAAGAAGCCGTAGGCGGCGCGGCAGCGGACCTTGTCTTCCTCTGCGAGCTCTTTGAGCAGGGCTCGTGCTTTGTCGTAGAGCTCGCGTGCGATCTCGCCCTTGTCGGGGTCGTCGAGGATGCGGGGGAATGAGCCGCGGAGCTCCCACGCGTGGAAGAAGGGCGACCAGTCGATGTAGTCGATCAGGTCGGCGACGCGGATCTCCATCGCGATGGGGCCGGTCTTTGCCGGTGTCGCGATATCCTCTGGTTTCCACTCGATCTCGGCGGCGTGCGTGCGGGCCTCCTCGTAGGGGATGGCGTCGAACGAGCTGCCCTCGTGGTTGTCGCGGATGGTCTCCTGCTCTTCGCGGTTCTTCAGCGCGAAGGCTTCGCGTGCGGTCTTGCTGAGCAGGTCGCTGACGACGGGGACCGCCAGCGATGCGTCCTTGACATGCACGACCGGGGCGTGGTAGTTGGGGGCGACCTTGACGGCGGTGTGCTTGTGGCTGGTGGTGGCGCCGCCGATGAGCAGCGGCAGGTCCAGGTCGCGGCGCTCGAGCTCGCTGGCGACATGCACCATCTCGTGCAGCGAGGGTGTGATCAGGCCGCTGAGGCCGATGATGTCGGCCTTCTCGTCGATGGCGGCCTGGATGATCTTCTCGGTGGGGCACATGACGCCGAGGTCGATGATGTCGTAGCCGTTGCAGCGGAGGACGACGCCGACGATGTTTTTGCCGATGTCGTGCACATCGCCCTTGACGGTCGCCATGATGATCTTGCCCTTGGACTCCTTGGCTGCGCCCGACTCGATGCGCTCAGCCTCCATGAACGGTTCGAGGTGGGCGACGGCGATCTTCATGACGCGGGCGCTCTTGACGACCTGGGGAAGGAACATCTTGCCGTCGGCGAAGAGCTCGCCCACGCGGTTCATCCCGTCCATGAGCGGGCCCTCGATGACTTCGAGGGGGCGGTCCATCTCCTTGCGGCATTCCTCGGTGTCGTCGACGACATGGTCGGCGATGCCGTGGACGAGGGCGTGTTCGAGGCGTCGGCGGACGGGCCAGGAGCGCCACTCCTGCTTCTGCTTTTCCTTGGGCCCCGAGTCGAGGGCTTCCTTGGCCTTCTCGACGAGTTCCTCGCTGGCGCCCTCGCGCCGGTTGAAGATGACATCCTCGATGAGCTTGCGGAGGTCTTCGGGGACATCGTCGTAGTGGGTGAGCTGGCCGGCGTTGACGATGGCCATGTCGAGCCCGGCCTTGATGGCGTGGTAGAGGAAGACGGAGTTGATCGCCTGGCGGATCGACTCGTTGCCGCGGAAGGAGAAGGAGAGGTTGCTGACGCCGCCGCTGATCTTGGCGCGGGGGAACTTCTGCTTGAGGAGCTTCGTCGATTCGATGAAGCTTCGTGCGTAGTCGTCGTGCTCGGTCATGCCCGTTGCGACGGTGAGCACATTGGGATCGAAGATGATGTCGTCGGGGCAGAAGCCGACCTGTTCGGTGAGGATGTCGTAGGCGCGGGTGAGGATCTCGATGCGGCGTTCGGTGTTGTCGGCCTGGCCCTGCTCGTCGAAGGCCATGACGACGGCGGCGGCGCCGTAGCGTTTGATCTTCGTCGCCTTTTCGATGAAGTCTTTCTCGCCGTCCTTGAGGCTGATCGAGTTGGCGACGCCCTTGCCCTGCAGGCAGCGGAGGCCGGCCTCGATCACATCGAAGTTCGACGAATCGACCATGACGGGGATGCGGCTGATCTCCGGCTCGGCCGCGATGAGGTTGATGAACTTCGTCATCACCTCGGCGGACTCGAGCATCCCCTCGTCCATGTTGACATCGAGGATGTTCGCCCCGCCGCGGACCTGGTCGAGGGCGACATCGAGGGCTTCCTCGTACTTCTCCTCGCGGATCAGGCGTGCGAACTTGCGGGAACCCGTGACATTCGTCCGCTCGCCGATGATGGTGAAGCTCACCTCCGGCTCGACGGTGTAGGGCTCCAGCCCGCTGAGGCGCATGCGTTGCTCGGGCTCGGCGGGGACGCGGGGCTTGTGCTCCTTCGCGGCCTTTGCGATCGCGGTGATGTGCTCGGGCGTGACGCCGCAGCAGCCGCCGACGATGTTTACCCATCCCTCCTTGGCGTAGTCGCCGAGGGCGTCGGCCATGAGCTTGGGCGTGTCGTCGTATTCGCCGAACTCGTTGGGCAGGCCGGCGTTGGGGTAGCAGATCACCGGGACGGTCGCGACCGAGGAGAGGTCCTCGACATACGGGCGCATCGCCTCTGCGCCGAGCGCACAGTTCATCCCCACGGCGGCGAGGTCGAAGTGGCCGATGCTGTTCCACACGGCTTCGACGGTCTGGCCCGAGAGCGTCCTGCCGCTGGCGTCGGTGATGGTGAAGCTGGCGAAGACGGGCATACGGCTGCGCCCGGCCGCACGCTTGGCGTCTTCGATGGCGATCAGCGCCGCCTTGAGGTTCAGGGTGTCGAAGGCGGTCTCGGCGATCAGGATGTCCACGCCGCCGGCGATCAGGGCGGAGGCCTGCTCGAAGTACGCGTCGTAGAGGTCCTGGAAGGTGACGGCCCGGTAGCCGGGGTTGTTCACATCGGGCGAGAGCGAGGCGGTGCGGTTGGTCGGCCCGATCGCGCCCGAGACGAAGACCCGTCGCCCGGGGTTGGCCTTCATGAAGCGGTCGGCGGCGCCCCGCGCCTGGCGTGCCGCGGCGAGGTTGATCTCCTCGACCAGATTCTGCAGGTCGTAGTCCTCCAGCGAGATGCTGGTGGCGGCGAAGGTGTTGGTCTCGACGATGTCTGCGCCGGCCTTCATGAAGTCGGTGTGGATCTTGTCGAGCACCTCGGGCTTGGTGACCGCCAGAAGGTCGTTGCAGCCGTTGAGA
>SLFH01000165.1 GCA_007124345.1 Phycisphaerales bacterium
ATCGTGGCGCCGGGCCAGCCGCTCGCGTTCCCCGTCGAGATCGTCCCGGGCGCAGAATCGGTCGCGCCGGGCGATGCGGTGTTCAACTACCGCTTCGACGACGGGTCATTTGTCTCGGTTCCGATGGCGTACCTCGGCGACGATGTCTTCGAGGCGGTGCTGCCCCCGGCCGCCTGCGGCGACGAGCCGGAGTTCTTCATCAGCGCCCGCGGCAGCGGCGGGACGGAGCTGTCCCTCCCCGCGAACGCGCCCGCCTCGGTGTACGCGGCCGATGTCGGCACGATCGACATCGCCTTCGACGATGACTTCGAGACCGACAAGGGCTGGACCGTCTTCGACACGCCCACGCTCACCGACGGCACTTGGGAGCGGGGCGTGCCGATCCCTTGGTCGGTCTGCGATCGTGGCAACCCGCCTTCGGACTTCGACGGTTCCGGCCAGTGCTACCTGACCGCCAACCGCGCGACGCCGAGCTGCAACAGCGATGTCGACGAGGGCGCGACGATACTCACAAGCCCGGCCATGGACGCCTCGGGCGGCGAGGCCGTGCTCAGTTACGCACGCTGGTTTAGCAACACCCGCGGCAACAATCCCGGCGTCGACCCGTTCGATGTCGAGGTCTCCAACGACGACGGCGCGACATGGACACTGCTCGAGCGTGTCGGCCCGAACGACGGGCAGAACGACGGCGGGTGGTTCTATGTGTCGTTCATCATCAACGATGTGTTCTCCGAGCCGAGCGATCAGTTCCGCGTGCGATTTATCGCGTCTGACCTCGGGCCGCAGGCGATTGTTGAGGCGGGGGTCGACGCCGTGTCGCTGCGGGTCTTCGCGTGCGAGCCGACCTGCCGCCCGGACCTGAACGGCGACGGCGTGGTCGACGCCGACGACTTCTTCCTCTTCCTCAGTCTCTTCGCCGACGGCGACAGCCGCGCCGACTTCAACGGCGACGGCGTGATCGACGCCGACGACTTCTTCGAGTTCCTGTCCGCGTTCGCCACGGGCTGCTGACGGGCGGCTCTTGGGACAACAGATCGCAGAGCTTCTGATTCAGGCGGGCCGTTTCTGACGGCCCGTCTGTCTTTTTTGACAGGTATGGACGGTCCCAGAGCGGCATGAGTTAGCACAGTGTGTGTTGAAGCAGATTTTTTCTCCGCCGGCGTAAAAGCAGGTTGCCGCGGGTCGGAATTGTGGTAATCTGGGAGGCCGTGTGGGGCGGTGGGGGATGGCGACGAGATTGATTTTTCACTTTCAGAGGAGGAATGGTTATGCTGCGTCGACTCTGCGGCCTTGCTTTGGCCGCTTCTGCAGTTCTGCCTATGACGGCGGCTGCGCAGGTGGACCCGACATCGAGCTTCCGTACCCCGGCGGCGGTGGACTCGGGGATGGTCCAGAACGATGTCGGGGACGCCTTCCCCGTGTATTCGACCGAGATCACCGTCCCCGGGGCGGGCTGGCTGCGGCTGTACTTCGACGAGGTGCTGCTCTCGGGCACGCCCGGTGCGAACGGGTCGTACCTGATGATCCACTCGTTGGAGGACGGGTACTGGCAGCGGCTTGACGCCGTGCATGTGCAGAATTGGAACATGACCTCGGCCGTGTTCAACGGCGACGCGGTCTATCTGGAGCTTTGGGCGTACGCCGACACGGGCGAGAACCGTGTGGTGGTCTCCGAGGTCGAGGCGGGCGACACGGCCCTGCCCGAGACGGTCTGCGACGGGATGGACAACCGCCAACTCTCGCACGACCAGCGGGTCGCAAGCATCTGGACCACCTGCACCGCCTGGCTGATCAATCACGGCAACAGCGCCAACCGGTTCCTGACAGCCGGCCATTGCATCGACGCGGGCAACACGACGGCGATCATCCACTTCAATGTGCCGCTGTCGACCGTGACCGGCGGCTACCGCGCCCCTTCGCCCGAGTATCAGTATCCGGTCGAGGCCGGTTCGATCCAATCGATCGGTGTCGCGGTGGGCAACGACATGGCGTTGTTCCAGACGCATGTAAACTCGAACACGGGCCTGGCCCCTCGCGACGCCCAGGGCGCCGCGTTCAACCTCGCCGATCCTCCCGGCTCGGCGAACAACCAGACCGTACGGGTGACCGGGTACGGGCGGCGAGATCCGTTCCTCCAGCAGATCCCGTACGAGTGGAACCATCCGCAGAAGACCCACGCCGGCCCGCTGACACAGCGGACCTCGACCACCCTGCGCTACCGCGCTGACACGATGACCGGCGACACCGGCTCGCCCGTCATCCTCGAGGCGACCGGCGATGCGATCGGTATTCACACCAGCTACGGCTGCACCAACACCGGCGGAAGCAACGCCGGCACCGCCCTCGACCACCCCTCGCTGGTCGACATGCTCGATAGCCCGCTCGGCACCAACATCGAGCAGAATCCCCTCGGCACATCCTCGACGCTCTTCGCCCGCAACAACAGCGGGAGCTTTGGCGGCGCCGTTTACTTCGATGTCGATGTCAGTGGTATCCCGCTGCATGTCCGCGGCCTGGAGATGAACACCAGCGCCGAGTTGTCCACCCAGTTCAATGTCAGCGTGTACATCACGCCGGGCACCGCCGTGGGCAACGAGACCGACGCCTCGGCGTGGACGCTCGTCGGCGAGGGCTCGGGCATCGCCAAGGGCCTTGACAATCCCACGCGCCTCATCCTGAGCGACTCGTTCACGCTGGACGCGAACACCTCCTACGGCATCGCGATCGTCACCGACAGTGTTCGCCACGACTACACCAACGGCACCGGCAGCAACGAGGTCTACACCACCCCCGAGATGACCATCACGGGCGGCGGTGCGACCAACGTCCCCTTCTCCGGCCCCGTCTTCTCGCCTCGGGTCTTCAATGGCTCGCTGATCTATCAGGCCGCCGACGGCGCCATAGTCAGCAACATGTTCGGCAACGACAGCGCCTCGACCTTAATGAGCGGCAACAACATCAAGGCGATGGGCTTCACCTTACCCCAGGGCCTTGTCGGCCACAGGCTCGACCGGGTTTTGCTGCGGATCGACGACGCGACCGCCGGTGCGATCGCCCGGGCGCGGCTCTTCACCGACGACAACGGCGGGCCCGGCACACTCGTTGCCACGCTCCGCTCGACCCCGCTTTCCCCTGAACGCGCGAACTACAGCTTCACCCCCAGATTTTATTTCACACTCGCCGCCGGTGAGACCTATTGGCTCGTCGTTGACAACGTCGGCACCGGCGAGTTCGAGTGGTTGGCCGACGATCCTGGCATCACCCCGACCGGCACCGGCCAGCACGCGGGCGCTCTCTTCTCGACGAGCGCGCCGACCCCGCCTTCGTCCTCCGACACCAGCGGCTCCTTCAACACATACGCCGTCTTTGCCTCAACGGCCATGCCCTTCGGCTCGCTCGTCACGGCTCCGGAGAACGACGGCAGCGGCGGCGTCTTCATGTCCGTGACCGCCGGCGACCAGCAGGTCGAGATCGACAGCTTCGAGACCTTCGTCACCGGAACCGGCGCCGATGCGCAGGTCGAGGTCCGTGTCCGCGAGGGCGGGTACGAAGGGTTCACCGGCAGTTCCTCCGACTGGTCGGCGGCCCAGACTGTCTCCGTCCAGCGTCAGGGCAGCGCGGATCTGTCGACGATCACGCTGAACAGCCCCATCATCGTTGAGCCCGGTCAGACACGCTCGATCTACCTGCACAGCACCACCACCGACGCCGGCATCCGCTACACGGGCAACAGCACCAACCCGCCGCAGACGGAGTGGTCAAACGAGCATCTGACCCTGTTCAGCGACACCGCGCAGACCGGCGTCAGCCCCTTCGCCGGTAGTGAGTTCACGCCCCGCACCTTCGCCGGCGCGATCAACTACACCGTCACCGGCCTGTTCGGCACGGGAGTACCCAACAACGGCAGCGGCGGCGTCTTCATGAACCTCCGCGGCAAGACCCAGAACATCATCATCAACCAATTCGATGTCGCCTTCGGCGGCGCCGTCGGCGGGAGCGTCGATGTCGAGGTCTGGACGCGCGACGGCAGCTATGTCGGCAACGACGGCAGCGCTTCGGGTTGGACGCTCACCCAGACCGTTCAGGGCACGCGCCAGGGAGACTTCACATTCTCGCCCCTGGTGCTGACCGACCCGATCGAGATCCCCGAAGGTCAGGTCCGCGCCGTCTACCTGCAGGCCGTCTCCTCGACCGGTGGCATCCGCTACAACGGCGACCCCTTCAGCCCGGCCGTCACCGAGTGGAGCGACAACCAGCTCGAGCTCTTCAGCGATGTGGCGCGGGTGGGCGCGACCCCCTTCGGGGGCGGCCCTGTCACGCCCAGATCCTTCTCCGGCCGCATCCACTACGAGCCGGGAGGCACCACCCCGATCTGCCCGCCCGACCTCAACGGCGACGGGGTGGTCGACGCCGACGACTTCTTCAAGTTCCTGCAGCTCTTCGCAGCAGGCGATCCCCGCGCCGACTTCAACAACGACGGCGTGATCGACGCCGACGACTTCTTCGCCTTCCTGTCCGCGTTCGCGGCGGGCTGCTGATCAGCTCGCCCCCCCGGTCTCTCGGGGGCGTTCTTTCCGGGGTAGCCCCCCGCCTTGACGGGCGGGGGCGCCCTTCTCTTTCCGCCTGCCGGTCGGGCGATCCCCGCGTCGGGCACGGGTTCGCGGCGCGGACGAGGTGAGGAGTCGGTTATGCGTCGGGCGTTGTTTGTCCTTGTTGCGGCTGCCGGGCTGGCGCTGGGGGCGAGGTGCTGATCGGCAACATGCCCGGCGACGACCAAGCCCGGTCGACATTCCTCGAAAACGGCCGGATCAAGGCGATTGGGTTCACGCTGGGCTCTGAGAGCGCGTGGCTGGAAGCGGTGCGGCTTCGCCTTGAGATCACGGGGCCCGATGTGGTCCCGCTTGTGCGGATGCTCGCCGACGGCGTG
>SLFH01000024.1 GCA_007124345.1 Phycisphaerales bacterium
ATCACCCGCAACGAACTGATGTCCCTGACCGAGGAATGCGCCAAACTCACCGGCATCCCCTACGTCATGGACGCGTATCTGGATGAGGCCATGGAGATTTTGAACAGCTGAGAAATGCTTCCCGCAAAAAGAAATACAAAAGGGCGCACCATGGTGCGCCCTTTTGTTTGTATCTGCTCAATCACCCAAGGCGGCCAGACGCCTGGTTATGAGCATGTCTTTTGACCAATTGGGTCTGCTCTACCATTTGATGGGGTTCCGCTTGTTGTGAAATACACGAAGAATGACCATTGTTTCATTTTCTTTTGTGTAGAAGATCGAATATGGAAACTTTTTGACTTGTATCCTTCTTATATTTTCAATAACGTGAAAATACATATCTGGGTTGATCATGATTTTGTCTATGGCATTGCTTATCTCACTCGCAAAATCAAGTCCAAGACCAGCGACTTTAGACTCATACCATTCAACAGAATCTTGAAATTCTAATGCTGCCTCCTCAACAAATTTAACTTTTTTCAACATATTTTGAAAAAATCTCCTGCTTCAAATCAACCCAATTAACAGCAGAATCCGGGTTAGCTCGGTAATTTTCCAGCCTTTCCAGAAGAACATTTTTTTCATCTTCTGAAACATATTGTAAATCGCGTGATTCTCTCATTTCATCCCATATATCAGTCAAGATATTGAGGCGTTCAAACACATCAAGTTTTTTCAGTTCATATATAATTTCACTTCTTGTTATTACGCTTTGCATAGCATACCCCCCTGCAGCACGTTGCTTATTTTATTATTCCTACTCATGGCGCGGCGAACACCTCCCACCTAAGGATGACTTCCAGCAGGACAATGACGCTCCTTACCCCTCCCGCAATCGTTTCCGCTCCACCGCCTGGCGGACCTTTTGGCTCCACTCCATGTTCAAACCGGGCGCTGGAGTTTGGGAACGAGCGGCACGCTGCACCCTGGGAGCGAGGGTGTCTCGATCATTCCCACGCATCAGCGTGGGAACAGTACGGGGGGACGAACCTGCGTACGGCCTGGGCAATGTGGGAATGTACGAAGAATGACCCTGATCAGAGTCTAAGCTCACTGTGGGAACCCAATCTCACAAGTTCCAGGGTTTCCATATCAGGCTTGCGATAAATCAGGATCAAGTCCGGTTTTATATGACAATCTCGATGGTCCTTCCATTCGCCAGTCAATTGATGATCACGGCAACGATCCGGCAAACCGGCGTCCGCAACCAACAACCGGACGACGGAAAGCAAATCCTGTGCAATTGTTGCTTGATGCGCTCCCTTTCGTTCACGCTTGAAATCCCGTTTGAAGCGGACAGTCCGCTTAATCGTCCGCATGGAGATCCGCGAGAAGGTCTTCCACGCCGCCCACCGTCACCAGTTCTCCACGCCGCGCCGCCTGCATGGCTTGGACCGTTTCCGGATTCGGCGCAAACGGCTCAAATGGCAGGACTTTTTCGCTGGCAATCCGGACCAAAAGCATCCGAAAAGCATCCGAAACCGTCAGTCCCATTGTCGCCAGGACTACGCTGGCTTCATGCTTGGTACGCTCGTCAATGCGTGCGCGGACAACTGAATTGGCAGCCATGATGAACCTCCCTTTTTGGGCCACATTGTAGCCCAAAACGCGTACAACTTCAAGAGGCCGCTGCTTCAACCCCAGGGCATTTTTGCTTTCGAAGCATGGGCAAACGAAAGTGCATCAAACTCAAGAGTATACGACAATATTGTGTTCAGATTCATTTTTTTTGACGCACCAAGGATTTCTATTCCGGTCAACCTGCCATCCTCCGTCGTGTCAATGTTGACTCCTTCCTTGATTTCGACAACACCGTCCGGAATGGAATCGTCCAACTGGATATATAACGCATCAACCTCCTGGTCATAATGTACCCTCATTGCGACCCCCTTACATCCCCTGGCCCTCCCGCAATCGCTTCCGCTCCACCGCCTGCCGGACCTTTTGGAGCAGTTCGTCCAGTTTGGCGGGTTTCATCAGGTAGTCGAAGGCTCCGAGTTCCATGCCTCGGATTCCGGACTCCACGGAGGCATGTCCGGTGAGCATGACTGATATGGCTCAAGTATTCCCGGCATCCTGACGCGACTTGTTTTCCCGTAAGATTTTCCGTTCATGGGCCAGTTGAATTTTCTTGATGAGATCTTCTAATCGAGCCGGCTTCATCAAATAATCGAAAGCCCCGATCTGCATGCCTTGGACGCCTGATTCCACCGAAGCGTGACCAGTGAGCATGATCACTTCCACTTCAGGCAAATTTGACTTGATTTCCTTTATTGGAGGCGATTGAGATTATCCGCCAGGTAGACATTTTCATGACAGCTTCTATCACTTGGTTGGTAGCGTGTCCGCCGATGATGCCATGGGGAGTGTCACGGTGAAGGTGGCACCTTTGGCCGGAGCGCTGTCCACCGAGATCACGCCGCCCAGCTTGGTCGCGATTCCGTAACAGATGGAGAGCCCCAGCCCGGCTCCCTTGCCCGGAGGCTTGGTGGTGAAAAACGGTTCGAAGATACTGTGGTGATGTTCCCGAGGGATGCCGCAACCATCGTCCTTGACCGTGAGCAGGACCCAGTCCGTCCCTTCACGGCGGGTGCCGACCAGAACCTTGCCGTCGCGCTCCACGGCATCCAGGGCGTTGTTGACCAGATTCAGGGCCAACTGGCGCAGTTGAGCGGAATCACTATACATCTTTGGCAGTTCCGGATCAAAGTCGCGCTCGATGACGATATTGTTCAAGATTGCGTCCTTCTCCATTATGCCCACAACCTCGTCCAGAATGTCGTTCAGGTCAACTTCCCCGATGTTCGAATCCATGTTTTCGGCGAAGCGCAGCAGTTTGCCGGTAATGCTCCCGCAGCGGTGCGTCTGCTGAACGATGATCCGCAGCGACTCCTTGAACTCGCCGCGATATTTGAAATCCTTGCTTTCATCCTTTGCCAGGAGGTCGTCCAGCCATCCCGCCTCCTCGTTGATGATGGCCAAGGGGTTGTTGATTTCGTGCGCCACCCCGGTGGAAAGCTGGCCAAAGGCGGCCAGCTTGTGGGCCTGGATCATCTGCTCATCCACGACGCAGGCCGACGTTTGCGGATCGTATCCTCCCGGTCTGTTTTGACCTGCTGCAACGGGAGCATCAACGGGATGCACCGGCGACCCGCCCTCCACAACAGGTTGTTCGGACTCCGTCAGGTGTCTGAACAAATAGCCGCCGACCAGACCGCACAGTAGAGCAAGGATGATGTACAAGATAACATTCCCCCCTTCAAATCCGACCAGCTCTCCTCAACTACCCCGCCCTGGAGGGGGCCGCTTTCAGGATGGCCTCTTGCAGCGTGGCGATGTCACAGGGTTTGGCCAGGCAGGCGTGGATCATCCCGCTGACTTCCTCCTCCTTGAAGCTGAAGGAGCCATGTCCGGTGACCATGATCACCCCCAGGTCGGGATGTTCGCTTTTCAGGCGTTGCATCACTTCCTTCCCGTCCATCCCCGGCATCTTCACATCGATGACCGCCACGTCCACGGGGTGTTCCCGGGCCGCGAGCAAGGCATCTTCTCCGCTGGTCACGGCAATTACGTCGAACCCTCGATACTGGAGACGACGCTGGAGTGAATCCAGCAGGGTCCGTTCGTCGTCCACCAGCATTACGGTGATCTTCTCGGTACGCACAACACCTCTTCCTTGTCAAAGCAATTCGTTCACAACGGACATGGGCCGCCCGGAAAACCGCTTTCCGAACGGCCCATGTGCCGGATTATCGTCAATCTACGCCTTGCGGCGTTCCATGGAAGGCCGAGAATAATCGCAACATCGCGCCTACCTCAGCCAAATCCATTGATCATCCCGTCATTACGCCGGGAAGGGCAGGAAACGCCAGTAGCCCAGGATGACCCAGAACCACAGGACAACCCAGGACAGAATCAGGATGATGACCCCATGCTTGGCGAAATCCATGGGGGTGACCATATGCTGACCGGTCTTGGGATCCTTGGACATGGCATAGATCAGGGCGTTGTTCGGGGTGCCGATGATCATGCAGTGGGCAAAGGACGAGGCAAAGGCCGTGGCCAGCCCGACCATGACCGGAGAGGCATCGGCCAGGATGGCTGTGGGTACGAGAATCGGACCCAAAGCGGCCACCGTGGCGCCGTCGCTCATGAAGTTGGTCAGGATGCCGGTAATTATCGAACAGGCAATGGCCAGTCCGGCACTGGAGTTGGTCAGGAAGGCGGGCAGCGCGGTGACGAACGAATCTGCAATCCACAAGGCTCCGCCGGTCTGGGCCAAACCGAAGCCCATGGCGCTGGCCGCCGCGTACAGGGCGATGACGTTCCAGTGCACCTGGGCAATGTCCTTCCAGCGCACGATCTTCAGGACGCTCAGGGCCACCAGGGCCAGGATCACCGGACCGCCCATACCGTATCTGTGGGACAAGGCCGACCACAGAAAGATCAGCACCACCAGGACGGCGGCTGTCTTGTACTCATCGCCGGTCATTTTGCCCAGCTTTTCGGATTCGCGTTTCACCGCCGCCGAAACGTTCAAACTGGTAAGCTTCACCTTGTTGCGGCCCCAGAGGTAGAAGTAGAGGCCTACGATGACGGCCATCACCGGCACGAAGGGCAGGCCGTACATCACCCACTGGCCGAAACTGATGGAAATGCCGTAGTCGTTGAGCGTGGTGATCATGATCACGTTACGCCCGCCGGCCGCGGGCGAACCGGGACCGCCCACGTTGCAGGCAAAGTTCAGGGTCAGCAGGAGCATGATGACCAGCGTCTTGTCTCGATCAATCCCGCCGGCCTTGATCGCGCCGATGTAGACCATCATCAGGATCGGGCCGATGAAGGCGATCAGGGCGTGTTCGGACAGGAAGGAGGCGCACACGGCAACCATGGGCGCGAAGATCAGGCAGAGCTTGAACAGCGATGTGCTGGGCTTGAGCAACACCAGGCCGATGCGCCGGTCCAGCCCGGTCTTGCCGATGGCGATGGCCACGGCCAGCACGCCGAAAATGAAAAACACGGCGTCCGTGGCAAAGGCCTTGGCCACGTCGTTGGGTGGAAAGACCCCGAACCAGTACATGACCACGCCGACCAGGAGCGACGTGATCCCGATGGGTAGCGCCGTGGTGGCCCAGAACAGGGCCGCGCACATGAGCATGCCGACCATGATCTTGGCCCGCTGCATGGCCGCCTGTTCCAGGGCCGCCCCTTGCAGATCCAGCCGGGCCATCCGCGTGCCGTAGAACTCGGCGATGCTCTGCCCGGGCTGCATGTTCCCGAACTGGGCAAAGCCCCTGATCAGATCTTCCTGCGGGCCGCCTTTCTGGGTGGTCATCAGCTCCACCAAGCGATCAGGCGCGGGAATCATGTACATGACAAACAGAATCAGAAAACCGATGCAGATGAATCCGGGCCGATACCCCTCACGGCCAAAGAACCAGTTCTTGAAACCCTTGCCCTCAATGTACGGTGATTCATACTTGGCCTGGGCATAGGTGTACTCCTGCCGGGCCCCATTGATATTTTCGATCAATTCTTCCAGGGCCGCGGGTTTCTGCATGTAGGCATACGCATCGCGCTTTCCGGTGACCCGGGCCGCTTCCATGGTGGCGTGCCCGGTGAGCATGATCACCTGGACTTCCGAATCCAGTTCCTTGATGGCTTCCAGGGCTTCGAGGCCCTCCATCTTGGGCATTTTCTGGTCCAGGACCACCACCTGGGGCTTTTCGTGGCGCACCGCCAGCATGGCCTGCTCGCCGTCCGCGGCCTCCAGCACCTCATAGCCTCGGGAGGCCAAGCGCTTGGCCAGAGAAGAGCGAAACTGCTCTTCGTCGTCCACCAGCAGGACTTTCGTTGTTCCTCCAGGAGCGGCCCGCAGCTCCTGGCGACCGATTTCGATCAGGTCCTCATGGTCGGAACCTGGTGGATTCTTAATCTTTTCCGTTGTCATGCATCCTCCGTTTCAAGTTCATACGTTAAAGGGTTGCCATCAAACAGTCAGCCTCATGTCCGCGATCATTCTCGATCCCTATCGACACCAGGACCGTTGCCGGGAATCGGCAACATCAGGGAAAAAACCGTCCCCTGCCCCGGAGTACTGCGCACATCGATGGTGCCGCCGAGATCTTCCACGATGTTCTTACAGATCGGCAGCCCCAGCCCGGTCCCCTTGCCGACCTTTTTGGTGGAAAAAAACGGATTGAAACATTGTTCAAGCTGTTCCGGGGTCATCCCATGACCGGTATCTTCCACGGAGACGCGCACGCGGTCGCCCTCCAACACGGTGCGCAGGGTCAACTGACCTCCATCTTCCATGGCATCCCCGGCATTGTTCAACAGGTTCAAAAACACCTGCTGGACCAGGTCCGGATCGAGCTTCAGCTTTGGCAACTGTGTATATTCCTTGCTGATCTTAATCCCTGAAAGAGAGAATTCTTTTTCCTTCATCCCGGAGACCACGTCGTCCAGAAGCTGATTCAGATCGCTCTCCTGAAGCCTAGGCTCGGTTTTGCGGACAAAGCTGAGTACCTTGTGGGTGATGCCCCGTGCCCGCCTGACCGCCTTGTCGATCTCGTCCAGCTCCTTGCGGATGAACTCCGGCGAGGCGTCCAACCCCAGACTCGGGTCCAGCATGTCCCGGATCACTCCGGACTGGGAATCAATGATGGCCAGAGGGTTGTTGATCTCATGCACCACCTCCCCGGCGATCTGGCCCACGGAGACGACCTTTTGGGCGTGATACAGCTGCTGCTTGAGCGCCTTGACCTGCTCGTCCATGACGGCGCTGTCGTTGCCGGCGGGCTCGGCAGCAGTGTGGGGAGCGGGTTGCGACGCAAGGACGTCAAGCAGGCGCTGTGAACGGGCGAGGATGATCAGGGCAATGCCGACAAAGGCGGCGGACAGGAGGAACAGCAGGGAGGGGAAGCGAAGAAGGTCGGAAACGGGAATGGAGGACAGGAAAGCCAGGAGAAAGGCCCCCAAGGCGAGACACAAAAGCACGAAACAGGTCCGGAAGGCTGTCTTCAGGCCAATGGGCACGTGCTCCAGGGCCGTTGAACGGACCGACTCGTTGGGAGCGTTCATGGAGTGCGCCCCTTGGCGTTCCTCATACCGTGACGCGGCTTTGGTCTGAATTTCCGTTTTCGGCATCATCAATTATCCCTTGAGCGTCTTCTGAGCAAAACCAAAACATTCGGTTTCGTCTTCAAGTTTGGCGAGCATAAAACTGATTGTGCAAAAAATGTCAAGCCGAGGCGTTTCGAAACACTTAGAAACGAAAACACAACGAAACAAAGAGAGACACAAGCCAAAAGATGGTTCAGACAGGTTGCCAAGATGGCATCTTGTTCCAGAGATCATGCACATAATCGTACGATGTAGGGGCAGGCCTTGCGCCTGCCCTTCGCTCGTATCAACATGGAGGCACGGTTGATCGTTTGTTCGTTGTTCCTCCTCGTTGCCTCGCCCACTCAGGGCGGCCGCGAGGGCCGCCCCTACATCTGATAATCGGCCCCTCAAAATGAACCCTCCCCGAGCAGGAACAGCATTTCCCGGCCCAGAAATTTCCAGGGCAGCAAGAAAAAGCCGGATGCAAGTTCATTGCTTGCACCCGGCTTGAACCGGTTTCCAGAAACTTGGGATACCCTGCAATTCAATGCGTCAGGGAACGGTGCGCCGCCTCGATCTTGCCCAAAAGTTCCTCGATGTCGCAGGGCTTGAGAATGTAGTCGAACGCGCCGAGCTTCAAGCCCTCAATAGAGGAATCCACGGAGGCGTGCCCGGTCAGCATGATCACCGCCAGTTCCGGACGGATCTTTTTCAGCTCCGTAAGTGTCTCCAGCCCGTTCAATCCGGGCATTTTCACATCCAGAACCACGATGTCAAAGGGCGTCTGCTTGACGGACTCGATGGCCTCCAGGCCGCTACCCACGGCCGTCACGTCTTGGCCTCTCTCCGCCAGACGCTTGGACACGGTGGTGCGAAAGCGGGTTTCATCATCCACCAACAGTATTTTCGGCTTGCTCATACATCCTCCAACAGGCACATTGTTCAGGATATCGTCGGTCGAAAACAAACAATTGGAAGCCTGTGAACGTCTTTACTCTTCAGCGGCTCTCCTTCGTGACTGATCTTCATTAGCCGCAAGCCGCCGTTTTTGTCCACAGCCATGACACCCTAAATACGATCAGACCCTGTTACATTTCCTCCGTATCTTCATTTCTCCTCGGGATTTTTTGAACTTGCTTGAACTCATCCCGTCCCGGGTGTATGCGACGATTTGCGAAAAAAAACGGACGGGAAAAACCCCGACACTTGCCCAGGAGCCAATCGATCATGGATACCGAGCCTAAAATCTCCGCCAAAAAAACCATTTTTTACGTCATGCTCCTCCTGGCCCTGCTTCCGTACCTCGGCGTAATGGGCGCGTTCTGGTTCATCCTCAATCAGACAGCCGTAACCCCCCCCTCCGGGGCGATCCAGTTCGGAATGCTGCTCCTGATTGTCCTGGGCATGGCCTGCATCGGCGTGGCCTTTATTCTGCTGGGCAAGGTTCTGGAGAACGGCGCCCTGCCCCAACCCATGCCCAAGATGAACGAACAGTTCATTGAAGCCGGAAAAATGGCCTCCATCGGCGAGCTGGCTGCGGGCATTGCCCATGAGATCAACAACCCCGTGGCCATCATGGTCGAGGAGGCCGGTTGGATGAACGATCTTCTGGAGGAGGACGAAGCCCTATCCAATTCTCCCAACCTGGCCGAATTCAAACGGGCCTTGAGCCAAATCCGCACCCAGGGCGCCAGGTGCCGGGAAATCACCCACAAGATGCTGCGCTTCGCCCGCAAGTCCGATCTACGCATCCAGGACGTGCATATCAACGCCCTGATCCAGGAAGTCGTGGCCCTGTCGGACAAGCGAGCCCGGTATTCGGGTTGCACGGTCATCCTGGAACTGGACCCCGAACTGCCTTCCGTGGCGGCATCCGCTTCGGAAATGCAACAGATTGTCCTCAATCTGATCAACAACGCCCTGGACGCCATGGAAGAAAAAGGGGGCACACTGACCATCACCACACACCGGGTCGACGACATGATCGAAATCGCCCTGGCCGACACCGGCGAAGGCATTCCCAAGGCGAACCTGACCCGCATCTTCGACCCCTTCTACACCACCAAGCCGGTGGGCAAGGGAACCGGGCTGGGCCTGTCCATCTGCTATACAATCATCAAGAACATGGGCGGGGACATCCTGGTTCAAAGCCAAGTGGACCACGGAACGACCTTCACCATCCGTCTACCCATCGGCCAACCTGAGTCTACGACACCGCCAACCGTTCCATGACGGTTCAGGTTTTTTCGCGAGTGTGACGCAATCCATCGCCCACTACCGAAAAACTGCCATCCGTCCGTTGGCCAGGACTTCTTCAGCCATTGACCCAAAACCCATTGCCCGTTCATACTCACGAGCCTACGCTGCATATCATAATACCATGAACCAGACCCGGCATATTGTCGATCACCGTCACCTTTTTTATCGAAATCAAAATCGCGATCGAATATAGATCGACAACACCAAGAATACTGAAGTTTCACGGTTTTCGAGAAATCATGGCCGATGGGTAGGGCGTTTAGAAGTATTTTTTTGCCGTTTGCTTTGGTGGAAAAAAATGAGGGCAACCGGCATGAAAAATCATGGGTGAAAACTTTCAGGGTAGTGCCCGTCGGAACATGAAAAACATCAACCAATTTCGGTCACCTGAAAAAACCGTGAAACTTCAGCAAGAATAATGACGGCATCACAAAATGAAGCACTGTATTTTTTTGTTCCGATTTCGATACCGATTTCGATTTGGACTTTGGTGAGAAAAGAATTGTCCTGAACCACCGGAGGTTCCCCATGGCACTGGCAAACGTACTGCTCGTCGATGACGAGGTCCCTTTCGTGGAAACCATGGTCAAGCGCCTGTCCCGTCGCGACCTGCACGTCCTCACGGCCCACGGCGGCCAGGAGGCCCTGGATCTGCTGGACCGGACGCCCAATGTGGATGTGGTCGTGCTGGATGTGAAAATGCCCGGCATGGACGGCATCGAGACCCTCAAACAGATCAAGAACCATTTCCCCCTGGTGGAGGTGATCATGCTCACCGGCCACGGAACCGTGGAATCAGCCATCGACGGCATGAAGCTTGGCGCCTTCGACTTTCTGATGAAACCCGCGGAGTTCGACAACCTCGTGGAAAAGGTGGCCCAGGCGGAAAAGGTCAAGCGCGACCGGGAGGAAAAAATCCGCGAAGCCGAAGCCAAGGCGGTCTTTTACCGAATGGGAGCCTAGGCCATGACCGCCACCGTCGAGACGACCAAACCCATCAGGCTGTTGCTGGTGGACGACGAACAGGGCTTTGTGGACATTCTGTCCAAGCGGTTGAAACGCCGCGACATCGACGTGACCAGCGTCCTTTCAGGAGCGGACGGGATTCAGGCCTTGCGGGGCAGTTCCTTCGACATCGCCTTGCTGGATCTGAAAATGGAAGGCATGGACGGTATTGCGGTGCTCAAGGTGTTCAAGGTCATGGCCCCGGAAATGCCTGTAATCATCCTCACGGGTCACGGCTCAGAGGAAGCAGCGCGGGATGGTCTGACTCTCGGCGCTGCAGACTACCTGATGAAGCCCTGCGACCTGGACGAACTGATCCGCAAAATCACCCATGCCCTGGCCGACTCCAGAAGGGCTGCCGGATGAACAGTGCTTCCGTGCTGGTGGTGGAGCACGACGATGAACTCCGCGACGCCTTGGTCAAACGGCTGTCCCGCCGCGGGATGACTGTTCGGGATGCCTATTCAGACCAGGAAGCCATGGCTGCGCTGCGGGATCAGCCTGCCGATGTAATCCTGTTGGATATGGAGCTGCCTGAACGCAATGGGCTGTTTACCCTGCGGGACATCAAGCAGGAATTCCCGAAAAGCATTGTGCTCCTGCTTGCCCAATATGCTACCCTGGAATCCGCCCTGGAGGGCATGCTGCTGGGGGCGACGGATTACCTGCTCAAACCCTGCATGGCGGATGAAATCATGATCAGAATACAGGAAGCCCTGCATGACGCTTCCGCGGCCTGATCCCAGCACCTGAGTGAACCACGACAACGAATTTCCATGCCCAGCCATTTCGACACATTGCGCCGAACATTCATTTCGCTTTTCCGCTCCAAACCGGAAGTCAACGTCACAACGACACTTCCGGCGACCTTTCGCGCCTGGCGGACGCTGCTTTCCGCCCACAGCCGATTCCTCAACCTGGTTTTGTCCTCCCAAAAGGCTGCCCGAGGCGAAAAGTTCATCTCCATGGCCTTTATCAGGGCCCAGGGAACGAGCATGTTCGTGGCCGTTTACGCCATGCTCCGACAACTCCAGTTCTTCAATGAGACCGACCGGGCCATCCTGGAGGCCCCGTTTCAACGCCTACGTGCCCATTTGAACCGGCTCCTCGCCGCGACTCCGGCGTCATCATGTGCGGAACTGGTCCTTCCCATGGACAAGGTCTGCGCTGCTCTGACCTGCTCGGTAGGCACAAAAATGGCCTTCCTTGGAGAGATCCGCTCAAAAATTCCCGATGTTCGTGTACCCGACGGATTCGTGGTTACAGCGGCAGGCTTTCACCTATTCCTGGATCAGAGCGGTCTGCGCGGCGAAATCAATCGGCGACTTCAAGCCCTGGAAGTCCAGGATGTCGTGGACATGTTCCGGGTCAGCTCGGATTTGCAGATGCTGATCATCAATGCCCGACTGCCCGAGCAACTCGAAGAAGCCATCCTGTCCGCCTACCGCGCACTCGAATACCGGGCCGGACTTCGCGGCGTGCGCGTGGCCGTCCGCTCCAGTGCCGTGGGCGAGGATTCCATGGAAACCTCCTTTGCCGGGCAGTACCGGACCGAACTCAACGTCAGTGAAGACCTCCTGCTCATGGCCTACAAGGAAGTGGTGGCCAGCAAATATGCCTTGACCGCCATCAGCTACCGCCTCTCCCTGGGCCTCAAGGACGAAGATCTGCCCATGTGCGTCGGGTGCATGGTCATGGAAGACGCCGCAGCGGGTGGGGCCATGTATACCCAGGATCCAACCTCCTCGGACACGAAAACTTTGTATGTGGATGCTGTACATGGCCTGAACAAAGCGGTGGCCGACGGCTACGTCAGTCCGGACCACTGGGAGGTCGCCAAGCATCCCGAACCGGTGATTCAGGCAACGACCATCCGTTCCAAGGACAAGAAGTTCGCCTGTTTTCTCTCCGAGGAAGGGGCGACGCTGATATCGGTCCCCACTGCCCAACGGCTTCGCCCCGCGCTGACGCCGGAGCAGGTGCTTTCCCTGTGCCGTGTGGGCATGGCTCTGGAACGTCACTTCCTCTGCCCTTTGGACATCCATTGGTCCATGTCCAAAGAAGGCGTCCTCTCCATCCTCCAGGCCCGCCCCCTGAAAACAGTCGTCGCAAAGCACGCCACGCAGGAAACGCGCACTGTGGAAGTCGCGGAAACCCTGGCCAAAGGCGGACAAACCGCCAGCCCCGGTATCGCTGGAGGCCCGGCCTACATCGTCCGCTCCAATATCGACATGTTTCAGTTCCCAGAAGGAGGAGTGCTCGTCGCCCGCGGCCCGAATCCCTCGTGGTCCGCGTTACTGCCCCGAGCCTCCGCGGTGGTCACGGAACATGGTGGCGGAATATTCGGCCACTTGGCGAACATTGCCCGGGAATTCGGCATCCCGGCCTTGTTTGACGTTCCGGAAGCCCTTTCCCGGATCCAGCCGGGCATGACCGTCCTGGTGGATGCATCCCGACAACTTGTCCAGCGTGTGGAGGGGCACATCCAAGAACCCCGCACCCTGCATCACTGGGGGACACTGGTGGGCTCCCCGGTGCACCAGGCTCTGACCGAGGTCCTGGACGTCGTGGCCCGCCCGAGTTCCGCCAACCCTCTCGTTCCCCGGCTGGACCCGGATAAACTGAGTTCGCTTACAGACATCGCCCAGGCCGCGAACCTCCTGGCCGCGGAGCACCTGATCCAAGCGGTCACAACCAATCTGACTCCAAAGATTTTGGATGTTTCCCAGCCCATCGACTGGAGGATTCTGGATCTGGACGCCCCCGAGCCGCCAACCACATCTTCGGCACGGCGGAGGCCACCCTTGCGGATTTCCGTTTCTGAACACTTTCTCCTAAAAGGCATATGGTCGGCCATCGCTCAATACCCCTGGACGACTTTTGCCAAAACGCCCCGACGTACCTCCCTCGACAGACTTCTGGGGCGACTGGGATGCGGCAGTCGCCACGTTCCGGCATCACCCTGGCCGCGCCTGTTTCTCATCGCCGACAACCTTCTCCACCTCTATCTCCGCGTCAACGCGGGGCTTTTCATCATTCAAGCCCAGAGCGGCAAGACGCCCAGTGAACGTTGCGTGGTCCTCCACTGGCAATGGCCGCCCCGCCGTCGACCGAACAGGGATTGGCTTGAAAGCTTCAAGGACGCCATGGTCGGACATGGTTTCCACATCAACACGCTCGAGGACGGGGTGTTTTCCTGGACCTCCGGCGACAACCACGAAGACATCGCCGCCAAGCTGGCCTTGGTCGGAAACATGGTCGGCAAGGCTATACAATGGCGGACTAATCGCGATGTTCCAAAAATCGTCGAAAGCCGACACGCCCTTTTCTGAATCCATCGGCGAGCCCCAGTCATGCCAAGCCTTTATGAGGAGAAAACCATGCAAGAGATGACCATTCGCAACCTGATGAGACCGACGGAGGATTTTCCGCGCATCCCCATCCAGGCCACCTTCTCGGAGGCCATGGAAGCACTGCGCCGCGCCCAGGAAGCCTTTCTAGAGGGCAGGCAAAAGCAGCGCATTCTGCTGGTTGAGGACCCAAACGGCGTGGTGCTCGGAAAGCTGTCTCCCATGGATCTGGTCCGGGGGCTGGAGCCGAGGTACGACAAGATCGACAGCATCCAGGAGCAGATCCAATACGGCGTCCCCCACCTTTTCCAGTCCATGAAGGATGATTTCCGGCTCTGGCATGAGCCCCTGGCGGACATGTGCCGCAAGGCACGGGAAATCAATATCGAAACTTTTCTGAACAAACCCGACCCGGATCACACCGTCGCCATTGACGACGAACTGGACAAAGCCTTTCATCTTTTCGTCACCACCCGACACGACTCCCTGTACGTCATGGATGGGGAACGGATCATCGGCCTGTTGCGCTTCTCGGATGTCTACAAGGCCATCTGCGAGGTGGCGACCTCCTGCGCATTGGACGATTCTCCTGCCTTGACGAGCTGATAACCTTTTCTGTTCACCAACCCTCAACGGAATTTTAATACCCCTTAAGGAGGTCGAAGCGTGTCCGCCTCATCCGCTTCTCCAATGACATCAACCGATTTCAAGCGCCTTTTCTTTTTATTCCTTGGATTGGCGCTGTTCAGCATCGTCTATTTGTCGCCCCCTTGGCCGGATGCCGTTGATCCCGCCGGACAACACTTCGTACTGACCCGGGAGGGCAAGGCCGCTTTGGCCTTGTTCCTGCTGGCCGGAACCTGGTGGGTCTTCGAGGTGCTGCCCATCGGGATCACCGGACTGACCATCGGCGTAGTTCAGGCCCTGTTCTTCATCCGTCCGGCCCAAGCGGCTTTCAATGACTTCATGGACCCCTCGGTGCTGTTCATCTTCGGCTCTCTGGTCATCGGCATGGTTTTCACCAAGGTGGGCATCACCAAGCGGCTGGCCTACAAGATGCTGGTCATCGTGGGCGAACGGACCTCCATGATCTACCTGGGCTGCTTCGTGGTCACGGCCCTCTTGACCCACTTCATGGCCCACACCGCCGTGGCCGCCACCATGTATCCCCTGCTGCTGTCCATCTACGCCCTGTACGGCGAGGGCGACGCCCCCACCAGGTTCGGCAAGGGGCTGTTCATGGGCATGGCCTTTGTCGCCGGAGCGGGCAGCATCATCACCCTGCTCGGCGCGGCCCGGGGCATCGTGGCCCTGGGATTCTACAAGGAGATCACCGGCAACGAGATCACCTTCTTTGAACTCAGCTACTACATGACCCCCATCGGGTGGCTGATGGTCTTCCTGCTCTGGGGCTTCTTCATGGTCGTCTACAAGCCGGAAAAGGCGGTCATCCCGGGGCTGCGGGACAGAGCCCGCCGGCTGCACGCTGAAATGGGCCCGATCTCCCGCAATGAATTCCTGGCCGGGTCCATCATTTTCGGGGTGATCCTGTTCCTGTCCCTGCAGTCGTTCTTCCCCGCCCTGGCGGACCTGAACAAGGCCGCGGTGCTCCTGGTGTCCACCATCCTGTTCTTTGTCCTGAAAATCCTGGACCTCCGGGATCTGGAAGACATTCCCTGGAACATCATCCTGCTCTTTGCCGGGGCCATGAGCATGGGCTTCTGCCTCTGGCAGACCGGGGCCGCGGAATGGCTGGCCATCAACTGGCTGGGCTTTTTCCAGGACGCCCACTGGTTCGTCTTCGTGATGAGCATCGCCTTTTTCGTGCTGCTGATGACCAACTTCATCATGAACGTGGCGGCCATCGCCATTTCCGTGCCCGTGGCCCTGGTGGTCGCCCCCTACCTGGGCGTGGCCCCGGAAGTCATCGTCTTCGCCGCCCTGGTCACCGCGGGCATGCCCTTTCTGCTCCTGGTGGGCGCGGCGCCCAACGCCATTGCCTACAACTCCAGGCAGTTTACCAGCGGCGAGTTTTTTGTTACCGGCCTCCCGGCCAGCATCCTGCTCATGGCCGTGGTCGGCTTGGCAGTGATCCTGATCTGGCCGTTGATGGGCATGCCCGTAACCTTACCCTGACACCACTATGGAGAACCGAAACATGCAGTGCCTGGAAATGTGCAACAAGGAAGAGATCTGCACCCTCTTCGAGACCTGGAACCAGGCCATCCAAAGCGGAGACCCGGAGAAGGTCGTTGCCCTGTACGCCGAGGACGCCATCCTGCTGCCCACGGTATCCAACAAGGTTCGCCACAACCACACCGAAATCCGGGACTATTTCGTCCACTTTCTGGCCATGAAGCCCTGCGGGGTCATCACCGAGTGCAACACCCGCTCCTGTGGAAATTTGGCAGTCAACTCCGGGGTGTACACCTTCACCCTCTGCCCCGAAGGCCAGTGCGCCCGGGCCGTCGCGGCCCGTTACACCTTCGTCTACCAGCGCTTCGGGGACAAATGGCTGATCGTGGAGCACCATTCGTCGGTCATGCCGGAGAAGCAGGAAGAAGCGTGAAAAAAAACCGGCCCCGCGGGAGCGGGGCCGGGCAATCGAGAGGGGAGGTGCCATGAGCGGTGGCCAGAATGATGGGAGGAATGGGAATCATGGGAGGAATGGGAGTACCGCACCCGGTGTAAACGCCCCCGCCCCCAAAATCACCTCCGAACCTCAAGCCCCCCATACTTCCCATAACTCCCATAACTCCCATCCCACCCAACCAAATCCACAAGCACGCCCCCTGCTCC
>SLFH01000348.1 GCA_007124345.1 Phycisphaerales bacterium
ACCCCAGAGACCATCGCCGAGGCCACCGGCGCGGGCATCACAGAAGTGCTCGACTCGGGCAAGACCCGCTACGCCGCCCTCAGCACCACCATCAGGCTCACCCCCGCCGGCGGCTACGAGGTCCTCTCCGAGGGCGCGATCGACGGGCAGACCGTCGACCGCAGGCTCTCTCGCAAGATCCTCTTCGTTTGTACGGGCAACACATGCAGAAGCCCCATGGCCGAGGCGATCGCCAAGCACCTGCTCGAAGAGCTGCACGACCCGATCCCCACGCGCGTGCTCTCGGCCGGGGCCTCCAGCGCCGGGGGCTCGGGCCCCTCGCCAGAGGCTGTCGAGGCCATGGAGGCGATGGGGCTCGACCTGACCGACCACCGCTCGCGCGGCCTCTCGAAAGAACTCATCGCCGAGGCCGACATCATCTACGCGATGACCGAGGGCCACCTCCGGGCCGTGCTCGCCATCGAACCGACCGCCGCCGATCGCGCCTTCGTCCTCGACCCCGAGGGCGCCGATGTCCCCGACCCGATCGGGATGCCGCTCAGCGCCTACCAAGAGACCGCAGACCGTCTCCGCGACCTGATCGCCAAGAGGTTCAAGGATCTTCAGCCATGACCATCGCCATCGGCTCCGACCACCGCGGCCTCGAAGCCGCCCGCAAAATCGCCGAGCACATCAGGGCCGGGGGCCGGGAGGTCCGCATGATGGGCCCCTGCGACGAATCCCCCTGCGACTACCCCGAGCGAGCCGCCGAGGTCGCCGGCGCCGTCGCATCGGGCGAGGCCGAGCTGGGCATCCTGCTCTGCGGCACCGGCATCGGCATGTCGATCGCCGCCAACAAGGTCAGGGGTGTCCGCGCCGCCGTCGTCCACGACGAGCTGACCGCAGAGCTCAGCCGAAGCCACAACGACGCCAATGTCCTCTGCCTCTCGGCCGACCTGATGGGCGAGCAGGCGCTCCGCCAGATCGTCGATCGCTGGCTCGCCACCGGCTTCGAGGGGGGCAGGCACGCCCGGCGCGTCCGCAAGATCGCCGCCATCGAGCAGGGCGAAGACCCCGCCGCGGTCCCCGACTGAGACCCGCTACTGTGTGCCTCCCATGACCCCGACCGGGACCGACAGCCCATCCTCCGCGCGCCCCCGCCCCAGCGCGTCGGCCAGCACCCGCGAAACCCTCACCTCGCTGGTGATCGCCTTCGCCATGGCCTTCATCTTCAGGGGCTTCGTGCTCGAGGCGTTCATCATCCCCACCGGCTCGATGGCCCCGACGCTGCTCGGCGCACACATGAAGTTCCGCTCGCCCCAGACAGGCACGGACTTCGATGTCGGCCCCTGGTTCTACTTCAACGACCAGGAACACCTCCCGCCCCTGCCCGTCCAGGGCTCGCCCCAGCACCCCGTCATCGTCCACGACCCCATGAGCGGCCCGCCCCCCGCGCCGGGGCGTTCTCGCAGTGGCATCACCAGCCAGCATGTCAGCGTCCCCCGCGAGGCCGGCGACCGCATCTTCGTCCTCAAGTATGTCGAGCCGATCTACCGCCCCCAACGCTTTGATGTCTCGGTCTTCAAGAACCCCACACAGCCCGAGGAAAACTACATCAAGAGGCTCCTGGGCCTCCCGGGCGAGCAGGTCGCGCTCGTCGATGGCGATGTCTTCTTCCGCGACGCGGCCCAGGCCTCGAACGCAGACAACCCCTGGTCCGGCCCCGGCTGGCAGATCGCCCGCAAGCCCAGGCGCATGCAGCGCGACCTCTGGTACACGCTCTTCGACAGCGCCCACGCCCCGCACACCCATGTCGCCGACTACCGCTCGCCTTGGCGGGCCTCGTCGAACAGGTCCGAATGGACCATCGGCCGCACCCGCGTCTACCGCTACGAGGGCGACGCGCCGACCGCCATCTTCTGGGACACAGACAACTGGCCGATCGACGACTACCTCGCGTACAACCAAACCCGCCAGCTCATGACCCGCGGAGGCGCTCCGCCCCGCTTCCCCGTCTCGGACCTGCGGATGCGCCTCGGTGTCGGCTTCGAGCGTGAGGGGGGCGAGGTCCGCGCCAAGCTGACGGCAAGAGGCCACGAGTTCGCCGCCGACATCACCCAAGACCGCGCCCGCCTGCTCATGCGCCCCGAGGGCGAGGCGGACTGGATCACCCTCGACAGCGCCGAGCTCTCATCCCCCCTCCGCCCCGGACGCGTCACCAACATCGAGTTCTGGCATGTCGACCAGACGCTCTGGCTCTTCATCGACGGGCGCAAGGTCGCCGGCGGCAAGGACCGCGGCGCCTACCACTGGAACCCCTCAGAACGCATCGCCTTTGTCACCGGCCGACGCCTCGACGACCTCCTCGCCGACGCGGGCAACCCCTTCACAAGATCGGTCAACGGGCGGATGGCCAACTACCGCGAGGCCCAGCCCTCGTGGGAGTTCTCGGGCGGGCCCTTCACCCTCCACCGCGTCGCGCTCGACCGCGACCTCTACTTCCGCGCCGCCGACTACCAGTCTTCCAACCACTCGATGGCCGGCGAGCCCGCCCTCGCGACCCACCCCGCCAACACGCCGACGCTCGGCCCCGACCAGTTCTTCGTCGCCGGCGACAACTCCGCCGCCAGCCTCGACGGACGCCTCTGGGACGAGGCCGACGCCTGGCTCCTCGACGCTTTCCCCCACGCCGGCGTCGGCGTCGTCCCGCGCGAGGTCATGATCGGCAAGGCCTTCTTCGTCTACTTCCCCTCGCTCCAAAGCCGCGGCGGCGTCCCCGTCCCCGACGCCGGACGCATGCGCTTCATCCGCTGAGCCCGCCGAGCGGCGCCGGCAGCACGATCACCCCGAGCCTCGTCTCGACCAGCAGCACGCCCTCGAGCACGCCCATGCGCTCGGCTTCGTCGTCGTCACGCAGCATCAACGCCGTCGGGCTCGACACAAACCGCCCGCTCGCGTCGGCAAGACGCACGCGGCTGGCCGAGCCGACACGAGCCCGACGCTCGACCAGCACGAACAGTTCCGCCGCAACGCCCGGCATCGCGAACGAGTCGACCGCCCCCGAGCCCGAGACCGCGTCTCTCCCCGCGACCGCTCCCCGCTCGTCGAGCAGCAGCACGCCGCTGGCGGACACAAACGCGTCACGCCCGTCGATCGAGACCAGCTCCGTCGGCCCCGACGAGATCAGCGCCGCATCGGTCTCGAGCCGCGACACGCGCTCGCCCGTCTCGGCCTCGATCAGCGACAGCCCGCGATCGGGCGTGAGCACCGCGACGCTTCCCCCCGTCAGCCACGCGTCGACGCTCCCCGCCGAGGAGCCGCCGGCGTGCGCCCAGAGGCGCTCACCTCTGGTCAGGTCGAACGCCGCCACCCGGTCCTCAAGGCCCACGATCAGCACGCGCGAGTCGGTCAGACGCAGCCACCGCATCCCGCCCGGGACCAGCTCCGACTCTGTCAGCGTCGCGACCCGTTCCCCGCTCCGTTCGTCGACGACCGCGACCCCCGTCGATGCGTTCAGCGAAATGTCCTGCGTCCCGATCGCCACCACGCCCGACCCCGCGATCAGCGTGTGCACGAGCGTCTCGCCCCGCGCGCGCCGCCAGAGCGTGCGCCCTGTCTCGAAATCGATCGCCACCGTGTCGCCGGCGCGCCGGGCCAGAACAAGCGTCCGGTCCGTCGAAGCCGCCACCAGATCGTCCGGGCGCACCTCGCCGACCAGCCTCAGGCTGACGCGGGTCTCCCCGGTACGCTCCAGCAACGCGTCGACCGAGAGCGACCAGACCTCGCGCCCGGTTTCGGCGTCCAGACGCACCAGCCGCTGCTCATCTTCGGCGGTCTCGTAGACGATCACGCCCTCCCGGTCGGCCCTGAGCACGCTCGAATCCGGCCCGGCCGGACGCGACCAGCGCTCGCGGATCCGCGCCGCCTCGCCCTCGTCGGGCTCGACAAGCGTCAGCGAATCTTTGCGCCTGAGCACGATGTACCCCGGGGCGACGGGGGCGCCGGAGGTCAGCATCGGCGGCGCGATCGACGCGCCCTCGAAGGTCGCCGAAGGACGTCCGATCTCTCGCCCGATCCGCGGGCGCCAAGCAAGGTCGCTCAGCACCTCGGTGACGCGGCTTCGCAGCGCCTCCGCGTCGATCGGCTCGCCGCCGGCCGTCAGCGTGGCGTCGGGGAACGAACGCGCGGCCCGGTCGAGCACCCTCGCCGCGGCCTGAGGGCGACGCTGATCGATCAGCGACCGGGCCAGCCTGCCCGTGACCTCCCCCGCGATCTCCATGTCCACCCGCATGCCCGCCGCCGATCGCTCGACCATCGCGTCCATCGACGCGAGCAGGGCCCGCTCGGCCTCGTGGTCCCGCTCCGCCAGCCGCGAGGCCCGGAGCCACAACCCCGGCGAGACCGAAGAAGCGGGGAACCTCGACGCCAGCTCCAACAGCGCCGCGGCATCGGCGTCCTCGCCCAGCGCCTCTGCCCTTCGCGCCGCCTCTCGCTCGTACGGCTCGTACAGCCCGCCCCCCGACGCCCGGAGCACCCGCCGGATGCGACGGGTGGTCTCCATGTCAGCACGCAGCACCGCGCCCGGCCCCCGCCAGTTCGACGACGCGAGTTCGGTGTCGGCCAAAATCCCCTGGTACACCTCCAGCGCACCGCCCGCGTCGCCGGACGACTCGGCGAGCGATCCCTTCACCAGCAGGCCCGAGACCCGTTCTTCAGGCGTCGAGGCGAGTTGGAGCAGGTGGCCGATCAGCCCGGCCCGCACCTCAAGCTCGAGCGCCGCCCGCTCCGCCCGGCGCCCGGTCGGCTCGAGCATTTCCAAGACCGCCCGGAAGCCGCGCCGGCGGACTTCCTTCGCCTCTTCAGAGTTCTCTTGGGCCAGGCGTTCGATCAACTCCGCCACAGCGCCCTCGATCAGTCCGCTGCGCCCTGCGAGGTACGCCAGCTCCGCGAGCGTCAGGGCGGGCTCGGGGTCTTCTCGGTTGCTCTGCAGGCGAGCAGCGAGCGTCCGCTGGGCCGTCTCCCACACCAGGTAGCTGTGCAGGCGTTCGGCCGACGAAACCAGCACCTGCCCCTCGGCCGCGAGGATCACGCCACCCCGATCCAGCTCGATGCGCTCCAGACGCCTTGGGTCGCTCGGATCAACGACACCCATCCCCGTTGACATGGGCAAGAGCAGACGCTCCCCGTCGGACAGCGGGCGGCCACTCAGCCCGTCGAGCGAGACCTGCGGGCCGTCCACGACCTTGGTCGGGTCCGGGTCGTCGGCGTGGAGGAAGCGCACGCCCTGATTGCCCAACAGCGCGATCCAGTCGCCCACCGCCAGCGCCATCGCGGGCGAGCTCAGGCGGACCGCGTCGATCTCGTGGTGCAGCTCGCCCGTCTTGGGGTCGAGCAGCAGGATCCAGCCCGCATCGCCGGACAGAACCACCAACCGGCCGCCCACAAACTCAGGGGAAGGAGCGAGCGCCGGACGGAGGTCGGGCGTCATCCCGTACGCCTCGACCGTTCGCCTGCGGACCCAGCGCACGCGCCCCGTCGCGGTCTCGATCGCGCTGATCAGCCCGAAGCTGTCGGAGCGGTAGACCACCCCGTCCTCGACGCGCTGGATCGTCGGACGCACGGGCGCGGCGCTCCAGCCGACCGACCCCGCCGTCCCGATCAGGCGCGACCAGCGCACCTCACCGGTCGACGCGTCAAGACCGAAAAGCCGGTACGACCACAGCCGCCGATCGTCCGGGCGGATCTGCGCCGCAAAGACCACCGTCCCCTCGTGGTGACGCACGATCCCGTCGGACTCCGCCCCGGCGAACTGGTCGAACGCCTCCATCGGGTGGAAAGACCAGACCACCTCGCCGGTGCGGCGGTCCAGCGCCTTGACGACGTCGGGCCGGTCGGCCTCGAAAGCCGGGCCGTGCCCGGTCGTTGTGAACACCAGCCCGTCCCCGACCGCGACCGATCGCGGCTGCACCGGGCGCTCGGTCCTGCGCCGGAAGCGGTCGGGCGTGCTCGTCCCGCGCGGGCTCGCCCTGGCGATCTCCGTCGCCCAGCGGTGCGAGAGCGTGAAACGGTCCAGTGAGACCACCCGCACGCCGTCGCTGATGAACAGGTCGTCGCCCACAAGGGCCGGCAGCGCCCACGGCCCCGACGCCATCGTGTCGATGCCCACCGCGGGCGAATCGGGATCGATCCGCACCGACTGGATCGGGCGGGCGACGATCTCGTTCAGATCGATGCGAGGCGAGGCGGTGGTCGGGTCGAGCCGGACCATCTCGACCCCGGGCGGGCCGGAGATCCGTGAACGCTCCTTTTCCTCAAGCCCCGCCTCGGCCGACCAGCGGTCCGCCGCGTCTCGCACATCCGCGCGATCGGTGTATCTCGACAGCAGCAGCATCAGCCGTGCAGCGTCCGCACCGCCACGCCCCCGGCGGTCCGGGTGCGGCTCCAGCTGCATCAGCATGAAGCGTGCGGCGTCGAACCTCGCGCTCTCGATGTCGAGCTGGGCCACACGCAGCGCCGCTTCGTAGCCCGAAGGCGTCAGCAGACGCGTCTGCTCGACCAGTCGCTCGCGACCGGCCTGGAGCTGGCGGGCGGCTTCGGGCTCCTGCGCACGCCGGTACCGCTCCAGCAGCTCCGGGTTGGCCAGCAGACGCCGGTGCACATGCTCGCGCACGGAGATGTACAGGTCTGCGTCCCCCTCGACCTCCAGCACGCGATCGCCCGAATCATCCAGCAGACGCTGCAGCGATCGGACCGCCTCGCCCTCGTTGCCCCCCGCGATCAGGTCCGAGAGCCGGTCTAAGGCGTGGCGGGCCGCCGTCGAGTCGTCCGCATACACCGGCACCGGCGTCGAACCCCGGGGGTTGATGAACTGGGCGGGCGCCGCGCCGGTCAGGCAGAGCACGAACCCAAGGAACGCCGGGGCAGCCCCGGCGCAAACGACCCGGTGGCGCTTTCGGACCATGCCTGAGCATACCCGCATCGGCACGACCGACCCGACCGGAACGCGGGGGATCCGCACATCGCGTTCGGAGCGACAGATCCGGCTTCGCGGGGCCGATCCCCGCCCAGATGCTCGCGATCCCACGGCCCAGCCCGACTTTGAGGCGCCCGCTCGGGCGGGGGGCCGATCGGCTCTCCGCCTTGTCGGGAGCCGCGTCGCCGGCCGACTTTGCACGAACGCGCCGGGTCGCGATGCTCGTCTTCGCGATCGTCGTGCTCAGCATCGCGGACCTCTACCTCACCCTGACCTTTCTGCTCAGCACCGGCATGGTCGAGGCAAACCCCGTCGCCCGCTTGGTCATCGAGCAGGGCTCGCCATGGGTGCTCGGGGTGTGGAAGCTCGCCCTGGTGCTGCTCCCCGCCGCGATCTTCCTCTGCTTCTCCAAGCGGAAGCTCTCCGAGGCCGGGGCGTGGGTCTGCTTCCTCGCGCTGGGCGCTCTGGCGGTCCAGTGGAAGGTCTACACAGACCGCGTCCACGAGATGACCCCCTACATCTCGATCCTCTACCAGGACGGCCACGGCGTCGAGCGGCCCGAAGGCTGGGTCTGCATGACCAAGTGGCGCGACGATCGGGCGACGGCCATCGCCCGCCGGTGATACGCTCCGGCCAGATGACCGGACACCACACACCTCCCAGCAGACGATCCCGGCTCGGAGCCGCGGCGATGCTCATCGCCTTGGCGGTCGGCGCGGGCTGCTCGACCGTCTCCTCCCCACGCCTCAGCGTCGCCGACGCCTCGCTGGGCGAGGTGACAGACGAAGGCCGCGTCGTCGTCTTCGAGATCGAGGCGGCAAACCGCAACGACCGCGAGCTCCCCCTCCGCGAGGTCCGCTACCGCTTCTCGCTGGAAGGGCGCGAGGTGTTCCGCGGCGTCCGCTCCTCCGAGGCGTCGGTCCGGCGCTTCGGCACCCAGACCTTCCGCCTGCCGGTGGTCCTGCGGGCCGAAGACATCGAAGGGCTGCAGGGCCAGGTGCGATATTCCCTGCGGGGCGAGGTGACCTACATCGCGCCGGGCGCGCTGGCAGCAACACTCTTTGACACCGGCGTCAGCAGGCCCAAGACCTCGTTCAGCGACGAGGGTGTGCTCGACCTGGGCGGCTGAGTCCCCGGGCCTACATCACCGTCAGCAGGTCGCGGTCCTCCGTCGAGATCCGGATCTCGGCGCCCGGCAGTCGGTCGCGCAGCGACTGGGCCAGCCTCGGCAGGTAGCCCCGCTCGGTGTTGGTGTGCCCGGCCAAGAGCACGCTCATCCCCCCGTCGAGCGCCGCGTTGACCTGGTGGTGGCGCATCTCGCCCGTAAAGAACAGTTCCGAACCGATCCGCCTGGCCAGGGGCGCCATCGATTCGCCCGCCCCGGGAACCACCGCGATTCGCGAGATCGGCTTGTCCTCCCCGAGGATCGCCGCACGGATCCGTGCCCGCCCGAGGTGCTTCTTGAGCCGTTCGGCGATCTCCGCCACCGTCGCGGGCTGGTCGAGCACGAGCCTGCGCCCGGCGCCGGCGGTCCGGCGCGGCTTGGGCGCCAGCTCGTACACATCGATCGCGGGCTCTTCGTAGGGGTGGAACGCGCGGAGGGTTTCGAGCGCAAGTGGCAGCGCTTCTTTGGGGCAGACGGTCTCCAGCCGCAGCTCTTCGACCTGCTCAAGCCGCCCGGCCTGGCCGATCGCGGGGTTGCTCGCGTCAGAGCCGAGGAAGGTGCCGGTGCCGCGCGAGCTGAAGGTGCACAGCGAGTATTCGCCGATGCGTCCGGCCCCGGCCGTCGCCATCGCGTTGCGGACTGTTTCCAGCGAGCTCTCGGGGAGGAAGGTGACGATCTTGACCTCGTGCTCGCCATCGGCGGCGGGGCTCATCGAGCGGCAGTCGCCGTGGATCTTGCCCGGCTCGGTCGATCCGCTGATCCCCTCGCAGAGCCAGTCGGTCACGCCCCCGGGGACGCTGTCGAGCGCCGTGTGCGCCGAGTAGATGGCGATCCTGGCCTCCGCGGCGCCGAGGATGATGCGTTCCTTGGCCGAGGCGTTGGTCACGCTTTTCAGCGGCTCCCAGATCGGCGGGTGGTAGGCGACGATCGCGCGCACGCCTGATTCGATCGCCTCGTGCAGCACCGCCTCGGTCAGGTCGATCGTCAGCAGCACCGGCCCGTCCAGCTCGGTGCGGGGACGGCCCAAGTGCAGGCCCACCCGGTCCCAAGGCTCCGCGTACGAGAGCGGGGCGATCATCTCCATCGCGTTGATCAGATCTGCGACCTGCATCGTGTCCTCCCGTCGGGGTCTGGGCCCGCGCATCAGCCTAGGGGGCGAACGCCCGCCCCGGACGCCCGCCCACGGCACAGGCCCGGTCGGAAAATCGCGTACAGTCCGCGCGTGAGTGAGCCTTCGCCCGATCGAGCCTCCCGCGCCGCCCTGGGGATCATCCGCGCCCTCCGCGACGCCGGGCACACCGCCTACCTCGCCGGGGGGTGCGTGCGCGACCTGCTCATCGGCTCGGCCGCCAAGGACTACGACATCGCCACCGACGCGACCCCCGACCGTGTCCAGGCCCTCTTTCCAAAGACCCAGGAGGTCGGCGCCAGCTTCGGCGTCGTCCTCGTCAAGCACGAGGGCGTCGCGATCGAGGTCGCGACTTTCCGCTCAGACGGGCCCTATTCCGACAGCCGCCGACCCGACACCGTCGTCTTCAGCACCCCCGAGATGGACGCCCGCCGGCGCGACTTTACCATCAACGCCCTGTTTCTCGACCCGCTCGACCTGCGCGACCCGGCCGGCGACCCCAACGGCAATGAGCCCGTCAGGGCCGAGCCCCGCCACCGGGGCGCTGCCGAGCGCTACACCGAGCAGGGCCTGGTGATCGATTTCGTCGGCGGGCTGGAAGACATCAAGCGCAAACTGATCCGCGCCGTCGGCGACGCGGATAAACGCCTGGCCGAGGACCACCTGCGGGCGCTCCGCGCCGTCCGTTTCGCCTCCCGGTACGGGTTCGACCTCGACGAGGAGACCGCCGAGGCGATCCGTCGCCACGCGTCGGAGCTCAGGGGCGTCAGCCGCGAACGCATCGGCGACGAGGTCCGGCGCATGCTCGGGCATCCCAGCCGCCACCTGGCGGCGTGGACGCTCCAGTACCTCGGGCTCGACGAGCCGGTGCTGCTGGAGCCGAGCCGGAAAGCCGCGCCCAAGAGGCTCGGCCGGATCGGGGATGAGTCGCGTTATTGGACCCGGTTGGCCGCGTGGGCGATCGACCGCGGCTCGATCATCGAGGCAACACAGATCGCCCCGCTCGTCGCCCGCTACCGAGAGGCGCTGAATCTCTCCAATGAGGAGCGCGACGGGTTGAAAGCCGTGCTCGGTGGGGTGGCCCACCTGCTCCGGGGGTGGCCGGGGATGTCGACTGCGGCGCAGAAGCGGGCCGCGGCGTCGGACTGGTTCCTCGAATCCCTCCGGATCGTGGCGTCCGAAAACCCGGAAGAGGGGGCCCGAATCAAGACCCGGGTCGAGCAGCTCCAGCGCACCCCTTCAGGATTGGCCCCAGAGCCTCTGGTCGATGGTCGGACGCTGATCGAGGCGGGGTTCGCCCCCGGGCCGGTGTTCAAGCGGGTGCTCGACGCGGTCTACGACGCCCAGCTCGAGGATCGGGTGTCGACGGCGGCAGAAGCGATCGAGCTCGCCCGCCTGCTGGCAGCCGAGGTCGGCGAGGACGAGGACGAAAGCGGCCCGGTCTGACCCCATCGTGGGTCGCCCGACGCATGAAAATCGGGTGTTTGCTCACGGCCGACGGAACAGACGGGCGGGCCGATCGGTTTATATGTCGTTCGGGTATCCGTGGGTTGGTTCTGCGGATCAGGAGGGCGAACTTGCCCGTATGGGCAGGAGCCGGTTGCTGCAGGGCGGCCTTTCGGGCACGAAGGCGTTGGCCCGGGAGCATCGTTGTTGTAGACTGGCGGTATGACGGAGCGGGGCCGCCGGGGCGGAAGCCTTGGACGGACTCTTTGTAGGTGGTGATCGAGCGCGGCCGGTCGAGGAGTCGATCGAACCGGGCTCGGCGGTGGGTCGTTCTACACCGTGCCGGTGGGTCGGCATCGCCCGGCTCCTCGGACTGCCTCGGGGATGGGCGGAACAGCCTCCGGGCTGCACGGGTTTTCAAGCAGAGTGTCCCGGCATCAGAGCGGGCGCGGACGGCATCGAGCGGAGTTGCGTGATATGAAGACTGAACAGAAGAAGCGTCGCTGGCTTGGCTCGGGCCTCCTCAGGGGGGCGATCGCTTCGCTGGTGGTCGGCGCCGCGGTGCTGACCGGCGTGCCGGTGGTGTCGCAGCAGGCGTCGGCCGCGGTGATGCTCTCGACGCCGGACCACATCATCCTGCGTGACAGTCGCGAATTCAAAGGCGAGATTCTGGAGGAGACCGATTCGCAAATCAAGATGCGGGTCTCGGTCCACGGGATCCAGACGGTGATGACCTTTGAAAAGCGCGAGGTGCTGAGCGTCAAGCGTGGCGAGGGCGCCGGCCAGGCGCAGCAGGCGCAGGAGCGTCGCCCCGAGCGTGCAGAGGCCCGCCGGGCCGACCGCGGCGCGGACGCCGCCCGCGTTTATGTCGCCGAGTTCAAGGGCCACTTCGGTCGTGACATGGCCGCGACCCCGATGCGCGAGGCGTTGGAGGACGCGGCTCGTCAGCGGGCCGATTTGCTGGTGATCACGCTGGACCTGCGTTCGTACTTCGCGTTCATCCAGGAGCAGCGCCGTGAGCAGGGCCAGGACGAGGGCCACTTCAGCGAGATGCAGATGACCGACGACATCCTGCATCTGCTGCGGGTGGACATGCAGCAGATTTTCGACACCCCGCCTCGCGTGGTGTTCTGGGTCAAGCAGGCGCTGGGCGGCTCGTGCTTCCTGCCCCTGACCTCCCGCGAGATCTACTTCCACCCGTCGGGCCGTATGGGCGGGGTGGGGAACCTCGACCTGCTCTTCGGCGGGATGGACGAGGTGGTGCGTCAGAAGCTGATCTCCGCGAACATCGAGATCGCCAAGGGCATCGCGATCGCCGGCGGGTATCCGCCCGAGATCATCGAGGCGATGGCCATGCGTCGCCAGGTCTGGTCGTACCGGCTCGAGGGCGGACGCCCGGTTTTCCGCCAGGGCTGGCCCGACGCCGGCCGCGGCGAGATCCTGCTCACCGACGACGGTCGGGGCGAGAACGCCGACACGATCGAGCAGATCGTCCGAGGCGAGGGCAACGACACGCTGACAATGACCGCCGACTTGGCGCTGACCCTGGGCATCTCGCGGGGCACGGTGCGGACGCTGGAAGACCTCCTGCTGGAGCTCGGCGTCGGTCGGAACTTCACCCGCGTCGACGATCGAGCCGAGCGGATCGTCGCCGGGTGGTCGCGCGACCTTGTCAACGCCGAGCGTCGCCTGCGCCAGCTCTTCCGTGAGTTCCAGGAGATCCAGGTGCAGGGCGATTACAACGAGCGGACCCGCGCCCGCGGGCGCCAGATCCGGACGCTCGAAGAGATCCAGCGTCTGGTCCGTCGTTTCGACGGTTCGATCAACCCGTTCCTCGGCGTTCCGCCGGTCGAGGAGATCCAGCGGATCATCGAGCGGATCCGTCTGGAGCAGATGGCGGACCGTCGCTGAGCGCCGGTTTCTGACAAAGCAATCAGGAGGGTGTTTACACCATGACCATTCGAATGACAAAGCTGCTGAGCCTGCTGGTGGCGGCGCTCTTGTCGGTCTCGCTCACGGCCGCGTCGTGGGCGAACGACCGGGTGACGCTCACCGACGGCACGGTCGTCGAGGGGACGATCAAGCAGGAGCTCGACGGGTACATCTGGTTCGAGATCCGCAAGGGCGGGATCGTCAACGAGGTGATCTACCGGGCCTCGCAGATTCAGAAGATCGAGCGCAATGTCGGCGCCCAGGCCGACGACACGCAGCAGACGCAGCGCCGCCCCGAGCGTCGTGACCAGCCCCGCGAGGCCGGCGCCACGGGCGCCCCCCGAGCCGCGGTGATCACCCTCGGCGGCGGGTCGGGCAAGGACATGGTCGGTCTGTACATGACCGCCGAGTCTGTCCGGCGCGTGATCCCGCAGCTCGAAGAGGACGGGGTCGAGATTCTCGTGCTGCGGATCAACTCCGGCGGCGGCGCGCTGCTGGAGATCCAACGCCTCAGCGACCTCATCGAAGAAGAGCTCAAGCCCAAGTTCCGCGTCGTGGCGTGGATCGATTCGGCGATCTCGGCGGCCGCCATGACCGCTCACACCGTCGAAGAGATCTACTTCATGACCACCGGCGCCTACGGGGCCTGCACGGGCTTCTACGGCGCATCGGGCAAGGCGATCACCGACCGCGTACTGGAAGAGGCGCTCTACCTCATGGAGCGGATCTCCGACCGCGGCGGGTACGACCACGCGATCATGCGGGCGATGCAGATCGATGTCCCCCTCTCGGCCTCCTTCGACGAGCACGGGCGCGTCACCTGGTACCAGGACCACTCGGGCGACCACATCGTCAACCCCGGCGGGCGTGTGCTCACCTTCAACTCCCAGACCGCAAAGCGGTTCGGGTTCTCTAAGGGCACTGCCGACAATGTGGACGAGCTCGCCAAGGCGATGGGCCTCACCGAGGTGATCTGGATCGGCGAGCAGGAGCGTGGCTTCGGCTACCCGATCAGCCGCGCCGAGCGGGAGATCCTCCGCTTCCGCGACCGCGTTGAGCGTGACGAGCGGAACCTCAATAACTATGTTGACCGGTTCCAGACCTCGCTGGCGGTCGCGCAGAATCGTCCTCGCGAGGAGCGCGGGCCGTTCCTGAACCGGGCCCGAGAGGCGCTGCGTCAGATCGGGTCCATGGTTCGCAACAACCCCAACTTCGCCCTGTTCGTCTTCGGGACCGACGAGGACGGCTTCTGGGAGTGGTACCGCGAGCAGGAGGAGATGATCCGCCGCCTCGGCTGATCCTCCCCGGATTTCCGGACTTTTCCATCTCGCACACGCGAACGAGCAGCCCGGGCCTCGGCCCGGGTTTTTTCGTGCGCCGCCCTGTCCCAGACCCGCCCTTGCACATCCTCGGGCGGCCGGAGCGAGGGCGGGCCTGTCGGGGGGGGTGTGCGGGGGGCGGGCCGCTCGAATAGCATGGGGCTCTGGCAGCCAACGACCTCGCGAAAGGAGCGCCCTTCATGCCGGCCCAGGCGACCGACTTCATCCCAGCCGAGTTCGACGCGTCCGACTGGCCGCAGATCGAGGCCCTGCTCGACGATCTGCAGAACCGGACCGTCTCGTCGGCGTCGGATCTGGAGCGCTGGCTGGCGGACCGGTCGGAGCTCGAAGCGGCGTGCGACGAGGCGATGGCCGATCGCTACATCAGCATGAGCCGCAGGACGAACGACAAGGCGGCCCAGCGTGCGTACACCGAGTTTGTCGAGAAGATCCCGCCGAAGCTCAAGCCCCGCCTGTTCGAGCTGGACAAAAGGTTCGTGGAGCTTGCGGGCGAGCACAAGCTCGACGAGCATCGTTACGAGGTGATCCTGCGCGACACAAAGGCCGAGGTGGAGCTCTTCCGCCCCGACAATGTGCCGATCCAGACCGAGCTGGCCAAGCTCGCGCAGGAGTACGGGCAGATCACCGGCGAGATGACCGTCGAGTTCGAGGGCGAGGAGAAGACGCTGCCGCAGATGGCGGTCTTCCAGGAGTCGCCCGATCGGCAGGTGCGCGAGGCGGCGTGGAAGACGGTCTCGGAGCGACGGCTCCAGGACGCCGACAAGCTCGATGAACTGCTCGACAAGATGGTCGAGCGCCGGCACAAGATGGCTCTGAACGCGGGCTTCGACAACTTCATCGGCTACGCCTTCAAGAGCAAGATGCGCTTCGACTACGGGCCCGAGCACTGCCAGGCCTTCCACGAGGCGTGCGAGAAGCATGTCGTGCCGTTCAACAAACGGCTGTCTGAGCGTCGGCGCGAGGCCCTCGGCGTGCGTTCGCTGCGTCCGTGGGACCTGAGCGTGGATCCCAAGGGGCGGGGGCCGCTGCGCCCGTTCAATGGCGGTCACGAGCTGTTCGACAAGTCGATGCGCGCGTTTGAGAAGCTCGACAACCGGCTGGCGGAGATGTTCGAGGTGCTGGGCGAGGGGCTGCACGGCGAGGGCGAGGCCGAGGGCGTGTACCTCGATCTGGACAGCCGCAAGGGCAAGGCGCCCGGCGGGTACCAGTACATGCGCGACTACACGCGTCGCCCGTTCATCTTCATGAACGCGGCGGGGGTGCAGCGCGATGTCGAGACGATGGTGCACGAGGCCGGGCACGCGTTCCACTCGATGCTGCTCGTCGAAGAGCCGCTGCTGCACTACCGCCACGCGCCGATCGAGTTCTGCGAGGTCGCGTCGATGGCGATGGAGTTCATGACGATGCCCTACTGGGGCGGGCCCGATGGCTTCTACCCCGACGAGACCGACCACGGACGGGCCGTCCGCCAGCACATCGAGAGCTCGGTGAGCATCCTCTCGTGGATCGCCACGATCGATCTTTTCCAGCACAAGCTGTACGCCAAGCCGGACCACAGCCGCAAGGAGCGGACGGACACCTGGCTCGAACTCGACGACCGCTTCGGGTACATGGGCCGGGCGCAGGCCGACTTCTCAGGACTCAACCCCCGCTTCCGCGAGACGACTTGGCAACGCCAGGGGCATCTCTACGGCTCGCCCTTCTACTACATCGAGTACGGCATCGCCCAGCTCGGCGCGATGGGCGTCTGGCTGCACTCGATGGAAAAGGGCGAGAAGAGCGCGATCGACGCGTACATCGAGGCGCTGGCCCTGGGCGGCTCGCGCCCGCTGCCCGAGCTGTTTAAAGCGGCTGGCCTGCCCTTTGACTTCGGGCCCGACATCGTCGGTCGCCTGGTCGACCGGGCGGAGCGCGAGCTGGAGAAGCTGCCGGAGTGAGGCTGCCGGAGTGCGAGTGGGTTGATTCGCGAACGAGTGGCCGCGTTCTTCGCTCCGGAGGAGCGATGGGTTGTAGCCACGGGTGGAGCACGGCACGACGCGCAGCGTCGAGGCGTGCGCAACCCGTGGAAGTCGACAAACGACATCATCACCCCGGAGGGGTGAAGGACGGGTTGGCTCGTTTCCTCCGCCCCTTCAGGGCGGCTTTTACTTTGTGGATCGTACTACGGGTTCCGTCCGCCTTCGGCGGACTCCACCCGTAGCTACATTCCAGCGCCCCTCCGGGGCGATTCGGAGCGAAGCCGGATCAATCAACGCAGTTCAGGCCGGAGCATCGACGCACCGATGATGCGCTTCTCGCTCGAACGGCCTCGAGCGGATAAGCCGCCAACGCCGCAGGTCTCTACCCTCACCCCCGATGCGTCTGACTTTCCTTGGCACCGGGACTTCGGCTGGCGTGCCGGCGATCGGGATGATCGACTGGTCGTCGGACGATCCGCGCGATCGGCGCCTGCGTACCAGTGCCGTGATGCGTTGGACCGATCCTGATGGGCGCGAGCGTGCCGTGCTGCTGGATTGCGGGCCGGACATCCGCCAGCAGGCGCTGACCAACAAGCTCGAGCGCTGCG
>SLFH01000395.1 GCA_007124345.1 Phycisphaerales bacterium
ACACGCGGCTTCGGAGCCACTCGCCGGACCCGGCAAAGACCGAGCGTTTCCAGCGTACGGATGTACAGCCAGCCGATATCGAACTCCCACCAGTACACCGAGAACTTCGCCGAGGTCGGAAACGCGTGGTGGTTGTTGTGCCAACCCTCTCCGAACGCAAGCACACCGAACAGCAGGTTGTTGCGGCTGTGGTCGTGGCTCGAGAACGGCCTCGCCCCCCACAGGTGACACACCGAGTTCACGCTCCAAGTCACATGGTGCACCAGGAAGATCCGCACCAGCCCGCCCCAGATCAGCCCGAGCAGCGCCCCCGTCCAGGTCCCGGTCACCGCAAACGCGATCCCCGCGGGGATCAAGAGCCCCAGCGCGACCCAAACCAGAAACAGCTTGCTCGTCCAGCGGACCGCCTTGTCGGCCATCAGGTCCGGCACATACCGCTCCATCCGCTCCTGCGTGGGGGCGGGACTGAAAAACCAACCGAAGTGCGAGTGCAGAAAACCCTTCAGCACCGACATCACACCCTCGCCATGCTCGTGCGGCGAGTGGGGGTCACCCGGCCGGTCGCTGTGCTGGTGATGGCGCCGGTGCGTCGCGACCCACTGGATGATCGGGCCCTCAACAGCCATCGAACCGAGCGCACCCAGTACGACCTTCACGGGCGCGTTGGTGCGGAACGACTTGTGCGTGAAGAGGCGGTGGTAGCCCACCGTGATCCCGAACGCCGTGAGCACATACCCGCCCAAGAGCAGCCCGAGGTAGAGCCACGAAAACCCAACGCCCCAGAGGAGCACGATCGCCGCGATCAGACCCGCAAACGGGATCGTGATCACAAAAAAGCTGGCAGTCCGAACACCAAGAGACGGGCGTTCGTGAAGTTCGTCCGCGACGGCAACGCGGTGTGCTTGATGAGATTGATGCAAGGGTCGGCTTCTCGACAAAGAGATCGGGGAAAGAAAAGGGAACGCGGTCGCCCCGCATCTTATTCTACGCGGTCTCACGCCGGCGCGTTCACGCTCTCCGTCCCCGACCTCGCCCCCGAAACAGTGTCAACCGCTTTTACGCACTTTCCGCGGGCCGCGGCCACCGACAGTCATCGCCAGCGCCATCAGGTCCAGCCCAGCAAAGACCGCCAGACCCGCAAGAAGCACCGCGATCGCCTGCCCGCCCACACCGGCCTTCAGCAAGATCGCGCAAGCCAGCGCCACAACCGCGAACAGCACACAGACCACCGCGACCCCCGCATACGGGCGGGGGACCCCGGGTTCTACCGGGGTAAACCCCGACTTGTAACGCTCAGGGCCGTAACGCCGGTCGTCCAAGTTCGGCGGCGGCACCGTCACCCACGCCAGCACACGCCCGGCCAGCAGCGTCACCACAAGCCCGATCGTCAAACGCCACAGCACATCCTCGACCCCCGCCAGCCACAGCACAGCCAGCGCCACGGGCAGCCCAAGCAGCACCGACACGCAGAACACCATCACCCGGTACCCCCCGGGCACACGCGCGGCACTTCTTCGCGATCGTCGCTCGTTGGTCATGCAAATGTCGTTGGGGACCGCGAGCCCGCTATTTCGCCCGCGTGCGCGGCCCCACGAAGCTCAGCAGAAACAGCAGCACGATCGCCCCGACCGTCGCCGTGATCAGCGAGCCGAGCACATTCTCCGATGACAACCCGACAAGCCGGAACAGAAACCCGCCCAGAATCGCCCCCAGCACACCGACGATCAGGTTCCCGACAATCCCGAACCCGCTCCCCCTGGTCAAAACACCAGCGAGAAAGCCCGCAAACAACCCGATCAACAAGAACCAGACGATCGCCATGCGTCACTCCCCAGCCCGGGCTCCAAGAGGCCCGGTTCACCTGCTCGCCTGCTCGCCTCTCTCCCGCTCTCGACCGCAAAGCGGCCGCCCAGCTCACCTACAGCAATGGATTCTTCGCCCCTTGGATGTACTTCCCGATCGGGCTCATGTTCTTCGAAGGGTTCACCATCACATCGCTGTACAGCTCTTCCTCAACCCCCGGCGCGTCGGACTCCTCGGCGAACTGCACCGCCTCCTTCACGCGCTCGCGGATCTCCTTCTGCATCTCCGTCCACTCGTCCTCGCTCAGGCACTCCCGCTTGTTCATCAGGTGGTCGACAAGGTTCGCGATCGAGTCGCGCTCCTTGAATTCCTCCACCTCGTCCTTCGTCCGGTACTTCTGCGGGTCAGACATCGAGTGGCCCTGGTACCGGTAGGTCTTCAGGTCAACGAACCCCGGCCGCTGCTCCTCGCGGCACGCATCCGCGAACGGCTTGAACTTGTCGTACACATCCAGCACCGACATCCCGTCGATCTCCAGCCCCTCGATCCCGTACCCCTTCGCCTTCAGCGTCAACTGGTCCGGCATCGTCGTGCCGCGCGCGATCGAGGTCCCCATCGAGTACCCGTTGTTCTCAACGATGTAGATCACAGGGAGCGAGAACAGCCCCGCGAGATTCTGCGCCTCGTGGAACGCCCCCTGGTTCAACGCCCCGTCACCCAGGTAGCACAGGCACACACGCTTCTTGTCGGTCGTCTTCAGCACCTCACGCTCGTACTTGGTCGCGAACGCCAGCCCGGCTCCCAACGGCGTCTGCGCACCAACGATCCCGTGCCCGCCATAAAGATGGTTCGGCTTGTCGAACATGTGCATCGACCCGCCCTTGCCCTTGGCGCACCCGGTGATCTTGCCGAACATCTCGGCCATGCACGCCTTGGGGTCCATCCCACGCGCCAGCGCATGCCCGTGGTCCCGGTACGCCGTCACCACCGGGTCGTCGTGCTCGACAGACCGGATCGTCCCCACGGCACAAGCCTCCTGCCCGCTGTAGATGTGGCAGAAACCCCCGATCTTCGCCTGCTGGTACGCCTGCATCGTCCGCGTCTCGAACTCGCGGATCAGCTGCATGTCGTAGAGCCACTTCTGCAGCGTCTCGTCGGAAAGCCCGTCGCTCGGCCTCTTGCCGGCGGCCGGCTCGCTCGTCGTCGCCTGAGACATGGAACCTCCATCGTGGGGGGCGTGGGGGGGGCGTAAGGGTCACCGGTCGCCGGCGCTCCGGCCCGATCCGCCATCGTAGCGCCGAACCCCCGCCCGCTCTGAAAACTGGCCCCGCACAGACCGCCTGTCAATACTCTTGCAGCGGCAGCAGAGGACCTTCCAAAGCCCTCCAACGCCCGCGGAGACGCCCCGTGCAAGATGTCCGGAGCACATTCAAAGACCACGGCCTCCGCTGCACACGCCAGCGCGAGCTCGTCTACCAGGCCCTCGCCTCCTCCAAGGCCCACCCGACCGCCGACGAGCTCTTCCAGGCCCTCAACCCCGAACGCGACGACCCGGACGAAGCCGGCCTCAGCCTCGCAACGGTCTACAACACACTCGAAGCCTTCTCCTGCGCCGGCCTCATCCGCAAGATCCCCGCCCCCGACGGCAAGGGACCCTGCCGCTACGACGCCGACCTCTCCGACCACGCCCACGCCGCACTCCCCGACGGACGCCTGGTCGATGTCCCCCCGGACCTCTCTCGCAAGCTCGTCCCCAGGTTATCGGGCGAACTCGCGAGAGAGCTCACCGCCCGCCTCGGATTCGAGCCCGGACGCTTCAGCGTCCAGGTCATCGTCCACCCCAGAGACGAGCGAGACTGCCGCTGCCTCGACGCCGGTCCCGACTGCTGCAAGGGCTGATCGTCCACCCGGTTGCGGCGGTCGCAGCCGGTTCTGCCCCCATCAAGCGTCCCGAAACTCAACACCCAGGGTCCCCAGACCGATACATCCCGCACAGGCGCACCGGCGCCTCCACTGGGAGACCCTCGATGCAGCAGACCGGACCCGCGATCAACCGCCGACGCCACGAGCGCTTCATGCTCCCCCCGATGTACAGCCGCCTCCGCGTCCGGCGCCTCGACGACCCCGACTTCCGCTACGCGGGCCACATTTACGATGTCTCCGAGGGAGGCGTCCGCTTCGAACTCGACGACCCTATCGAGCCCGGCACCCCCGTCGCAGTCGAAATCGCCCTCCCGGGCCTCGGCGACCCCGACGCCGGCGATATCGGCCCCGGTCGCAGCGTCTTCGCCATCGGCAATGTCATCTGGGTCAACGAGGAAGACCTCCCTGGCCCCGTCCGCATGGCCGTCGCCTTCACCCGCTACGCCCGCACCGGCGACCACGAACGCCTCATCGGCCACCTCGGCCAAGGCTGCTACGCCAGAGCCGCGTAAAGCCCCAAAACCAGTGGCAGACCTGCGGCACTGGCGGCTCGCCCGCCAGTGTTTTTCTGTCTTCCCCACCGCAACTCGACGCCGCAGCTCGGGCTCAACCGACAACCCCACCTACCATCCCCTCAATGTTCGTCGACGAAGTCTCAATCATCATCAGCGCCGGCGACGGCGGCGACGGCTGCGTCTCCTTCTACAGAGGCAAGGGCATCCCCAAGGGCGGGCCCAACGGCGGCGACGGGGGCGACGGCGGCGACATCCTCTTCCACGCAGACACCGGCCTCAACACACTCATGGAGTTCAGGGGCGTCCACGAGATCGTCGCCGACCGCGGCGAGCACGGCAGAGGCAAGCAGCAGTACGGCGCCAGAGGCGAAGACCGCGTCGTCAAAGTCCCACCCGGCACACTCGTCTACAACGCCGACACCGGCGAGCTCATGCACGACATGCAGCCCGACGAAACCGTCATCATCGCCAGGGGCGGGCGAGGCGGCTTCGGCAACGAACGCTTCAAGTCCGCCACCAACCAGACGCCGCGACAGTCCACCCCCGGCGATCCCGGCGAACGCTTCAACCTCCGCCTCGAACTCAAGCTCATCGCCGATGTC
>SLFH01000251.1 GCA_007124345.1 Phycisphaerales bacterium
ACAGGGCGGATCGACCCACGCCGGCGGGGAGGGGGCCGGGCACGTCTTGGGGGCGGAGCTGGAGTTCGCGCGGGAAGTGCTGCGTCACGAGGCCGCGGCGTTGGAGGGGTTGGCGTCGAGGCTGGACGAGCGGTTCTGCCTTGCCGTGGAGATCCTGTGCCGGTGTGCGGACGCGGGTGGGACGGTGCTGGTCTCGGGGATCGGCAAGTCCGGGCATGTGGGGGCGAAGATCTCGGCGACGCTGGCGTCGGTGGGGATCCCGTCGCACGCGGTGCACCCGACCGAGGCCGCCCACGGGGACCTTGGGCGGTTCCGGGCGACGGATGTGTGTATCTGCCTGTCGTACTCGGGGCGGACGGAGGAGGTTGTGAACCTTGCCGCGAGTTTGCGGCAGGACGGGCTGCCGATCATCGCGATTACAGGTGGCGGGAATGGGCACAGCAGCGCCGAACCCAGCGACCTCGAACGCCTCGCGACCGTCACCCTGCACCTCGGCGTGGTTGAAGAAGCGGGCCATCTTGATGCGCCGACGACGTCGACGACCGCGACGCTGGCTCTGGGGGATGCACTCGCGTTGGCGGCGTCGAGACGGAGGAACTTCACGCCGCACGACTTTGCCAAGCGTCATCCGGGCGGCTCGCTGGGGATGCAGTTGCGGCCGGTGACCGAGATCCTGCGTTTCCGCGTCGGCGAGCGGCTGAAGACGGTCGGCGAAGCGATGAGCGTGCGGGAGGCGTTGGAAGCCGCGGCGCCGGCACCGGGGGAGCGGCGGCCGGGGGCGATGCTGGTGACGGGGGATGGCGGGAGGCTGACGGGGATTTTTACCGACGCGGATCTTCGGAGGCTGGTGCGGCGTGATCCGGGGTTGCTGGAGAGCGAGATGCGAGGGGTGATGACGGCGTCGCCGCGGACGCTGCCGGATACGGCGCTCGTGAAGGACGCGGTGCTGATGGTGCGGACGCACCGGCAGGACGAGATCCCGATCATCGATGGAGATGGGAAGCCCGTGGGCCTGCTGGATGTGCAGGACCTCGTGACGCTGAAGTTGGTTGCGGACTGAAAGGGAGGCGGCTTTGGCGCAAATCGAGCCTGCGGGTGTTGAGCTATTGGTGCTGGATGTCGACGGCGTGCTGACCGACGGGTCGATCGTGTACGACGACGCGGGGCGAGAGCTCAAGGCGTTTAACATCCGCGATGGGTTCGGGTTGACCTTGTGGCGGCGGGCGGGGTTTGAGGCGGCGATTTTGACGGGGCGGGGCGGGGGCGCCGTGGTTCGGCGGGCGAGGGAACTTGGGATCCGCGTGATTGTCGAGGGCTCGGCGGACAAGGCGGCGGGGTTGGCGGAGATCGCGGCGAGGTCGGGCGTGGAGCCGGGGCGGATGGCGTACATGGGCGACGACTGGCCGGACCTGCCGGCGATGCGTCTGGCGGGGTATCCGATGGCGCCGGCGGACGCGGAGGGGGCGGTGCGGGAGGCGGCGGCGTTTGTCTCGGGCAGGGCCGGGGGCCACGGCGCCGTTCGCGACGCGGTGGAGCACCTCTTGGGGGCCAAGGGGCTGCTGGAGGGGCTGTTGGGATCTTTCACGGGGTGAGCGGCCGGCGCGTAGGATGAGGGTCATGGTCATGACACGCCCCGGACGCGCTGACGCGAAGACGGTGGCGCTGATCGCTTCGGCGGTCTGCGCGCTGCTGTTCGCATCGATATTCGCCTGGTCGCTCTTGCAGTCGTCGGGGGCTGAGGAGGGCGAGGCGGAGAGCCTGCCGCCGCCGCCGGACCTGCGGGATCTGGGGACGCCGCGTGCGGGCGAGGCGGGGTCGCTGCGGAGCGCCGACGGGCTGTTCATCCAGTTCACCGATCGGGACGATCCGACACGTGTGGCGGGCGTGCTGGAGTTTGACCGGCTGGACCCGCTGCGCGGGAGGAACTACGAGCTTGCCAAGCCTCGTGCGTGGTTTTTTCTCGAGGACGGGCGGTTTGTCTTCGTGAGCGCCCCGGCGGGGCGGATCGCGAGGAATCTGCGCGACGAGGTCGAGTCGGGGCGGTTCCGCGACGGGGTCGAGGTGCGGATGTACGACCCGACGCCGGACGGTTCGAGGCCCGACCCCGAGACGGCGAGGCCGACGCTGGTGGGCACGACGCCGATCCTGGACTTCGATTTTTCGATCAGCCGCGCTTCGGCGCCGCAGCGGGTCGAGGTGATTTCCGACGAGATCGAGTTTGTCGGGCATGATGCGACAGTGGTGTTCCATGAGCTTCGGCGGCGGATCGAGCATCTGCGGATCGAGCGTGGCGAGCGGCTGGTGTATCGGCCGCGGGCATCGGAGGAAGGGACCGCGGTTGCTCAGGCCGAGCCTCCGGCGCGCGCCGAGCCTCCGGCCTCTGGCGAGCGTGTAGCGCAGGTCGAGCCGGGCGAGCGAACTGCTGCGGAGCCTGCACAGACACAGACTGCGCAGGCGGATCAGCAGGGCGGGCAGGCGCAGCCACGCCAGCCGCGCCGGGCCAACTACCACATCGTCGCCAGCGGCGATGTTGTGCTGACGCAGACGGGGCGGACGATCTCGGGCGATCGGATGGACCTGTGGCTGCACACGATCGATGGGAAGTTGCCTGAGAACACCTTCGGGCCGAGCCGGGCTTCTGTCGATCAGGAGGAGAGCCCGACGATCGCGCTCGCTTCTGCGCACGCGGGATGGTCGGGGCCGGTGGCGGCGCGGCTTCCTGTTCTGGCGATGACGATGCAGGAGGTCGAGGCTACGGCGACACCGGAAGGCGAGGCGTCTTCGGAAGGTGCCATCGAAGCGAGCGATCCCGACGGCACGGTGACGATGACCTGGACCGGGCCGCTGGTGGTCAACGGGCTGGAGTCTCGCTCCGACGAATTGCGTGACGGCAACCAGCTCGCGGTCCGGTTCACCGCGACGAGCACGGGCCTTGTCCGCATGAGCGACGAGGGTTCTGGCGCCACGGCTCGTTGCTCGGAGTTGTTCTACTACGCGACGCGTCGTGAGCTGACGCTTTCTGGCGTTGGCCCCCGCGCGGTCACCTTCAACGCTCCGGGCGACGGGCGGCTAGAGACGACGCGTCTGAACGCGTACCTGCTCGACGGGCAGGCGGTCATCCCCGGGCCCGGCCTGCTGCACGCGTACGAGGACGGGCAGAACGCGCCGAACCCCGCCCGCCCGCAGATGATCACCTGGACCGAGCAGGCGGAGTTCAACTTCGCGATGCTTGACGGCGAGATGACCAGCGCGATCCGCAACGCGCGGTTCATGGGCGAGGTCGAGGCGCGCGGGCGTGACGCGATCGGCTCTTCGCAGATGCTGGTGGCGAGGTTCGAGGCGGACGCGGAGCGGTCGCGCAGCCGCCTGATGCAGCTCGACATGTCCGAGCGTGTCGCGCTGGAAGACATCGATCGTTCGCGGGTGACGGGCGACCGCCTGGTCATCGACTTCGAGCCCGATCCCGATCGTGAGTTCGCCTCGCGCCCCGACCGCCTGACGGTCGCGGGCACGGCACGCGTCAGCCAGCAGGACGCCTCCCTCGCGGCCGAGACGATCGACGCGAGGCTCAAGCCCGAGGGCGAGGGTCGCTTCGCCCTCGACCGGCTCGTGGCGACCGAGAATGTCGAGGTCGTTCGGCGCGACGACAACTCGCGGGCGCTGGCCGACCGGCTGACCGCCGATGCGGGGATGGACCGCATCGAGCTCGAAGGCGCGCCCGTGCGGCTGACTCGCGGGGACGCAATCGTCGAGGGGCCTTGGGTCACCTATCGGCGTGAGGCGAGGCTCGCGGAGGTGATCGGGCGAGGAAGGTTCTTGCAGCAGCCGCGGGGTTCGGGCGAGCCTACGGCGGAAGCGACCTGGACCGAGCAGATGGTGTATGCAGGAGACGAGGGCCTGCTCTCATGCTTCGGCGATGCGGCGGTCGTGTACCGCACGGCTCGCCAGACGACCGAGACGCTGCAGGGCGAGCAGATCCATGTGACGCTGTCGCGGGCCGAGGGCGAGTCGCGCCAGGAGGACCCGTTCGCGTTCCGGTCCGGCGGTTCGTCGCGACAAGTCGAGACGGTGCACGCAATCGGGCGCGGGGCGTCCGAGAGCGGCGGTGCGATGGCGGTGGCGCAGTCGCTGCGTGTCGGGCCGGGGACGCTGCCGAGCGCGAGGCACTCGCCGCAGACCTCACCCGAGTCCGCAGCGCCGGGCGCGGGGACGCGTGACCGCGCAGCCGAGGGCCCGCCGATCGAGCGTCTGATGCGCCTGGAGGGCCCGCAGATTTTCGCGGATAACCGTGCCGGCACGCTGCGCGTCGATGAGCCGGGGCGGCTCGTCTTCGCCGACCGGCGCGACGCCGACCAGCCCGTGGGCGAGGGGCGCGACGATGTGCGGGGCAGCGCGCTGTTCACTTGGCAGGAGTCGCTGCTGATCGACCACGCCTCGGGCGATTCGGTCATGACCGGCGATGTGCGAATGACCCACCTGCGGCTTGGCGATTCGCTCCGCACGACCCTCGTCTGCGATCGCCTGACGGCGCGTCTGGCGATGCCCGAGTCCGCCGGTTCCGAGGCCGACCCGGAGTTGCGGTCGGTGCACGCGGAAGGGGCGGTCGAGTTCACGAGGGACGACCGCGTGCTGCAGGCCGACAGCGTGGTGTACGACCCGCAGGAAGGCTTTGCGAGAGCGACGGCCGAGCCCGGGCGGCTGGTGCGGTACCTGGACCCCGAGCAGGGCTCGCCGCAGTCGGCGCGGGCGTTCCTGTGGAACCTCGTGACAGACGAGGTCCGCGTGACAAGCCCGTCACCGGTGACGACGCCGCGGTAAACA
>SLFH01000133.1 GCA_007124345.1 Phycisphaerales bacterium
CGTACGGCGCCGCGTACATCCTTCAGGAACTTCTGACGGTCAAGAGTGACGATGTCGAGGGCCGGACGAAGATCTACGAGAGCATGGTCAAGGGTCAGAACAAGCTCGAGGCCGGCATGCCCGTCGCCTTCGATGTGCTCTGCAACGAGCTCAAGGGCCTGGGCATGAACATCTCTCTGGAGAAGGCGCACTCCGAGGGCGGAAGCCTGCTCTGAGTGCGCTGCGGCGAGGGCGCGGGTGTCCCGCTTTTCGGCGGGCCCCGCGGGGGCTGGTGATTGTGACGAAACGAACCCCGGGCGGACGCCCGGATGGAGCGAGCCATGGCCGAATCCGTCTATGACCGCGTGAACGACTTCTCCGCTGTCAAGGTGACCCTCGCGTCGCCCAACGACATCCGGGCGTGGTCGTACGGCGAGGTGAAGAAGCCCGAGACGATCAACTACCGCACCTACCGACCCGAGAAGGACGGCCTTTTCTGCGAGCGCATCTTCGGCCCCGAGCGTGACTACGAGTGCGCCTGCGGCAAGTACCGCGGGACGAAGTACAAGGGCATCATCTGCGACCGCTGCGGCGTGAAGGTGACCCACAGCCGCGTGCGCCGCAAGCGCATGGGCCACATCAACCTCGCTGCACCGATCGTGCACATCTGGTTCTTCAAGAGCATGCCCAGCCGCCTGGGCACGCTCCTTGGCATGAAGACCAGCGACCTCGAGCGGATCATCTACTACCAGGACTATGTCGTCATCGAGGGCGACCCCGAGCTGAAGGTCGGCGACAAGCGCCTGGTCTTCAAGACCGTCCTGACCGAGGACGAGCACCGCCAGGCGGTCGAGAAGTACGGCAACGCCTTCCGCGCCGTCATGGGCGCCGACTCGATCCGCGAGCTGATCGAGCACACCGACCTCGACGAGCTGGCCCGCCAGATCCGCGAGGACCTCGCCGGCACGCGCAGCAAGCAGAAGATCAAGGACTTCTCCAAGCGGCTGAAGCTTGTCGAGCAGATCCGCGGATCCGAGAACGACCCGGCGTGGCTGGTGATGGATGTGATCCCCGTGATCCCGCCGGACCTGCGCCCCTTGGTGCTGCTCGAGTCGGGCAACTTCGCCACCAGCGACCTGAACGACCTGTACCGCCGCATCATCAACCGGAACAACCGGCTGAAGAAGCTGATGGATCTCAACGCGCCGGAGGTCATCATCCGCAACGAGAAGCGGATGCTGCAGCAGGCGGTCGACGCGCTGTTCGACAACAACCGCTGCCGCAGGCCGGTGGTGGGCTCCTCCAGCCGCGCGCTCAAGTCGCTGACGGACATGATCAAGGGCAAGCAGGGCCGCTTCCGCGAGAACCTGTTGGGCAAGCGAGTCGACTACTCGGCGCGTTCGGTGATCGTGGTGGGCCCGGACCTGAAGCTGAACCAGTGCGGCCTTCCCAAGAAGATCGCGCTGGAGCTCTACCAGCCCTTCATCATCCGCAAGCTCAAGGAGCACGGGCTGGCGGACACGATCAAGAGCGCCAAGCGGATGCTCGAGCGCCGCGACGCGGAGGTCTGGGACATCCTCGAAGAGGTGATCGACCAGCACCCGGTGCTGCTCAACCGCGCGCCGACCCTCCACCGGATGGGTATCCAGGCCTTCGAGCCCGTGCTCGTCGAGGGCAACGCCATCCGCCTGCACCCGCTCGTGTGCGGCGGGTTCAACGCCGACTTCGACGGGGACCAGATGGCCGTCCACCTGCCCCTCTCCGTCGAGGCGCAGACCGAGGCGCACTGCCTCATGCTCTCGACGCACAACATCTTCTCGCCGGCCAACGGCAAGCCGATCATCTCCGCCTCGCAGGACATCGTCATGGGCGTGTACTTCACGACCGTGATGGAGCCCGAGGACGCCCGCGATCAGAACTCCCTCCGCGCTTTCAAGAGCCGGATGGAGGCGATCATGGCGTTCGACAACGGCGTGATCGATCTGCACGAGCGGATCGTCGTGCGTCTTGACGGGTTCGAATCGATCGTCAACAGCCAGGGCGGCCCAGTCGAGGCGCTGGACCTGCACGGGCGCGTGGTCACCACCGTCGGACGAGTGCTGTTCAGCGAGATCCACGCCGAGGGCATGCCGTTCTACAACTGCGCCCTTGGCAAGAAGGGCTGCGCCCGCGTCATCGACGACGTCTACCGCTACGCGGGCAAGCCCGCCACGATCGACCTGCTCGACGACATGAAGCGGATCGGCTTCCGTGTCTCGACGACCTCGGGCCTCTCGTTCGGCGTCACCGACATGCGCGTGCCCGACGAGAAGAAGGAACTCCTCGCCGACGCGCAGAAGAAGGTCGACCGCGTCGAGAAGAACTACGACCGGGGCATCATCACCGCCCGCGAGCGGTACAACCAGCTCCTGGACATCTGGGCCTCCTGCCGCGAGCAGGTGACCAAGAAGCTGGTCGACACCCTGAAGTACGACCGGCGCCACGAGAACGGCTCGTACGCCTCGATCAAGGATAAAGAGGGCAAGGCCTACCTCAACCCCGTCTACCTCTTCTCCGACTCGGGCGCCCGAGGCAATGTCAGCCAGATGATGCAGCTGGCGGGCATGCGAGGTCTGATGGCCAAGCCCTCCGGCGAGATCATCGAGACGCCTATCCGCGCCAACTTCCGCGAGGGCCTGACCATCCTCGAGTACTTCTCCTCCACCCACGGCGCCAGAAAGGGTCTTGCCGACACCGCCCTGAAGACCGCCGACTCGGGCTACCTCACCAGGAAGCTCTGCGACATCGCCCAGAGCGTGATCATCGGCGAGCACGACTGCGGCTCGCGCCGAGGCGTCATCAAGCGAGCCATCTACAAGGGCGAGCAGGTCGATGTCCCCCTGAGCGACCAGATCATCGGGCGCACCAGCGTCAGCACGATCATCAACCCCGTCACCGACGAGGTGATCGTCGCCGCCAACGAGGTCATCTCCGAGGCCGCGGCGCTGAAGATCGAGGACCTCGGCATCGACTCGGTCGTCGTCCGCAGCCCGCTCACGAGCGACAGCTCGACGGGCTGCTCGGCGCTCGACTACGGGCTGGACCTCTCCTGCGGCCGCCTGGTCGAGCAGGGCATGGCGGTCGGCATCATCGCCGCCCAGTCCATCGGCGAGCCGGGCACGCAGCTGACCATGCGGACCTTCCACACCGGCGGCATCGGCACCCGCTCGATCGTCGAGAGCGAGGTCCGCGCCGGGTTCGCCGGCACCGTCGAGCTCCGCGAGTGCAACGAGGTCCCCGTCAACGACGACGACGGCAACGAGGTGCTCGTCGCCCTGAAGCGCAACGGCGAGCTGGCCATCCTCGACGACAAGGGCCGCGAGCTCGAAAAGCACAAGGTCCAGTACGCCAGCACCATCCGCGTCGCCCCGGGCCAGGAGATCAAGAAGGGCGAACTCCTGCTCCAGTGGGACCCGCACCGAGCCCCCGTCCTCGCCGAGAAGAGCGGCAAGGTCCAGTTCGTCGACATCGTCCAGGACAAGACCTTCCGCGAGGAGGACGCCGGCGGCGGACGCACCGCCCGCGTCATCATCGAGCACAAGGGCGAGCTGCACCCGCAGGTCAATGTCGTCGACGACGCCGGCAACATCCTCGACTTCCACTACCTGCCCGCCAAGGCCCGCCTCGAGGTCGAGGACGGCCAGGAGGTCGCCGCGGGCCAGATGCTCGCCCGCCAGCCCAAGGGCTCGGCTGGCTCGCAGGACATCGTCGGCGGTCTCCCCCGCGTGACGGAGATCTTCGAGGCTCGCAAGCCCAAGGATCCGGCCGTCATGGCCGAGATCTCCGGGCGCATCGAGCTGCACTCTGACCTGCGCAAGGGCAAGATGACCATCCGCGTCATCTCCGACTCGGGCATCGAGAAGGACCACCATGTCCCGCGCGACAAGGCGCTGCTCGTGCACGCGGGCGACTATGTCACCGCCGGTGACCCGCTGACGGAGGGGCCGCTGGTGCTCCACGACATCCTCCGGATCAAGGGCGACGAGTCGCTGTGGACCTACATGCTCGACGAGGTCCAGAATGTCTACCGGGCCCAGGGCGTGCAGATCAACGACAAGCACATCGAGCTGATCATCAGCCAGATGCTCCGCAAGGTCCGCATCGAGAACCCGGGCGACACCGACCTGCTCCCCCACGAAGTCGTCGACCGCTTCCACTTCCGCCAGAAGAACAACGAGATCGCCCAGATGGTCCGCGTTGTCGACGCCGGCGGCACCGACCTGCCCCTCAACGCCCTCGTCTCACGCGACGAGGTCAAGGAAGCCAACGCCCGCGCCGAGGCGGAGGGCAAGGAGACCGCCAAGGCCAAGCGAGCCAAGCCCGCCACGGGACGCACGCTGCTGCTCGGCATCACCAAGGCCAGCCTCCAGAGCGAGTCGTTCCTCTCGGGCGCCTCGTTCCAGGAAACGACCAAGGTGCTCACCGAGGCCTCGCTCAAGGGCGCCGTCGACACGCTCGTCGGCCTCAAGGAGAATGTGCTGCTCGGCCACTTGATCCCCGCCGGCACGGGCTTCCGCCCCTACCAGCAGATCCGGGTGCGCAAACTCGCCGAGCCGCCGGTGATGGACAACTCCGAGGAAGAGATGATCGCCGAGGCAGCCCAGGCCGCAGAAGCCCTCGGCGCCGACCCCAACGAGTCGCTGGGCATGCCGACCGTCCAGGTCCGCGACATGATCGGCGAATCGGCGAACCGTTCCTCCGACAGCTGAAGCCGACGGGCCTTCGCCCGCTCAGTGCAACCAACACCAACGCCCGGCGCACCCGCGTCGGGCGTTGTTTCTTGGCGGGGGGCGTGGGGGGTAG
>SLFH01000198.1 GCA_007124345.1 Phycisphaerales bacterium
GACCCAGCGGACTCGGACGCCCGGGTGCTCGCGCTCGAACGCCTCGATGCGTTCGGCCATGTACTCGTTAAAGGCGGGGCGGAGGGCGAGCGTCCAGAGCTCCAGCTCGATCACGCCGTCGTCGCGCCCGCATCCCGCGACACAGAGCAGCGCACAGACGACGGAGATCAGCGACGCAAGAACAGCCGTGCGGCCTTGGCGGGCCATCGGGCTCAGCGCTCGACCCGTTCGTCGACTTCTGACCAGAGGACCTGGTAGGTGCTCTTGCCGGTGTTGGGGTTGAACAGATCTCGCCCGTTGTGGCTGGCGACATGGCCGTCGACGAAGCCGATGTTCGCGTTGCCCTCGAGCTTGAAGAACTGCGTGCGCTCCCGGGGGTGGCGGTAGAACGGGATGTACGACCGGGGGGCCCCCACGGGCTCGGCCTCGGGCGAGCGGGCGCCGCCGAAGGGCTGGAACGCCGGGGCCCCCGCGAGCGTGCCGCCCACACCGCTGCCCCCGCCGAAGCGTTGGCCCGGCAGGCCGGTCGCGCCGACCTGGGCCCATGTGAACCACGAGTCCTCGACCCCGGTCGAACCGGGGGGCACCGGCTGGAGCGCCCAAGCCTCGGAGAGCAGCATCAGACGGCTCGAGAACATCGCCGTCGAGTTGAAGCCCTTGCCTGTCTGGAAAGAGGACGCGGGGTTCTGGAAGTTGCGTCCGGGAGGGCCTAGGGGCCTGTTGCGGCTGTCCATCCGCGTGAACGCGCTCGCCCAGTGGTTCATCGTGTACGAGCGGGCGACCGTCGGCGGCGAGTTCGGGCAGATCATCACGCCGCCGCCCACCGTCTCGGTGATCCCGATGTTCCCCGCCCCGTCGTTGCTCTTGACCTGGGGCAGATACCTGCCGATCCGGGGCATCTCGTACCAATAGATGCCAGAGTTACCGAACTCATCGACCCCGTCGTTTGTGTTCGGCGGGAAGTAATCCTGGTTGTCGTTCGCGTAGAGGATCAGAGCCGCGACCAGCTGCCGCTGGTTGGACTGACAGCGCAGGTTCCTCGCAGCGTCACGCGCCCCCGCGAGCGAGGGCAGCAGGATCCCGATCAGCACCGCGATGATGGCGATCACCACCAGCAGCTCGATCAGCGTGAATCCGTTCCTGCGTGCGCCGCACGCGCCGTCGCCCGATGCGATCATGGCGTGACTCCCTTGTGTTCTTTGGAGGCTGAGATCGGCGGCGGGCCGCACGATCCACGGGCCATCAACTCGGTGCGCAGCACCGTGCGTTTCTCGCCGGGCCGCGCGGGCCCGTCGCCCTCGATCATGTCGAACAGCGCCCCGACCGCCGCACGCCCCAGCTCGATCAGGGGCTGTCGGAAGGTGGTCATCGGCGGAGACAAGTGCGCCGCGCTGGGCGGGTCGTCCACCCCGATCACCGACAGCTCGCGCGGGATCGAAAGCCCGATCTCGCTGGCGATCGCGTAAATGTCCAGCGCCAGGTGGTATCCGCCGGCGAAGACGGCCGTGGGATGCCCTCGCTCTTCGAGCATGCGGGCGAGTTGCTTCCGTCCCTGCTGGTCCAGGCGCCAGTCGTCGACGATGAGCGTGTGCTCGTCGCGGAGTTCGACGCCCCGCCTGAAACACCGCTCGCGGAAACCGTCCCAGCGGTCTGCGTTGTTGCTGATCTTCAGCGACCCGCCGAGGAAGCCGATCCTCCGGTGGCCGAGGTCGGCCAGGTGGTCGGCCGCCCGTGCGCCGATGTCGTAGTTGTCGGTGTCGATCACGCACGCCTCGTCCGCCCCGAACGACGCCCCGACCACCACCATCGGCTCCCCGCGCGCCCCGGCACTGAACCTTGGGGACTTTGCAAGCTGCTCCTGGAACGGGTTCACATAGAGGTAGCCCTGACACTCGTTGCGCCAGTCCTCACCGAACCGCAGCAGCACCAGATCGACCCCGTGCTCTTCGGACCCCTGCCGAACCCCCTCCAAGATCGCCGAGTGGTACAGGTCGGCCAGCGAGCTTTCGGCGTGGAAGACCAGCCCGAGGCGGTGGCCGGTGCTGTACCTTCGACCGTACTGCTCGTGGACGAAGGTCCCGCGCCCCTGCCCCCGCTGGAGCACACCCGCGGCGACAAGCTCCTGCAACGCCCGGTGCACCGTGACCAGCGAGACACTCATCTGCTCGCTGATCGCCTTGGTGGAGGGGAGTTGCTGGCCCGCGGCGAACTCGCCCCTGTCGATCGCGGCGCGCACCGCGTCGCGCACCGTCGTATACAGGGGCTGCCCGGGCTCGGGCTCGACTGGCTGGAGAATCACGGCGTCTGGCATGGTCACCAATCCCTCCCGCCCCAGTTACGGAGCGGGAGAGCAATCTAACTCGTTCCGAGGCTCAGCGCCGGCGACGCAGAGCGACGAGGCCCGCCAGACCCAGCGCCATCGCCGAGGACGGGGCGGGAACCACATTGAACACCCAGGCGAGGCGGTTGGAGAAGTCCACAACCGCCAAGGTGCCCGTGGCGCTGTCGTAGTCGAAGTCGTACCACCCGGTCGCCGAGGCGAGGGCGTCGCTCAGGCCGACGAACTCGATCGTCTGCGCGGCGCCGTTCAGGTCGACTGCCTTGATCGCCGAGCCGAGGGTCGCGCCGGCCACGCCCCGGTCGTTGTACATCACGAAGTCGCCGAAGGAAGTGTTCAGGATCGCGGGGTTGATCCCGTTGCCCGTGAACGGGCCGAGGGCCCCGGAGGTGGTCGCGAGGGTCACCGCGGCTGCGGTCGAGTTCGGGCCGGTCCGCGCGAAGTAGCTGATGTTGCCGTTGCCGTCAGCGACGGCGATATTGCCCGAGTCGTCGATGTCCTGGCCGCGCCAGATGCTGCTGCCGTTGAAGATCACCGGCCCGTTGGTCCCGTCAAAGAGCAGGTTGTTCAGGTTGTCGCCGTCGCTGACGCGGAGGCGGCCGGAGCCGAACTCCGACCACGAGACCGCGTTGCCCCCGGCAACAGCCGGGTCCCAATTGGCGAAGATCGGACGAGATGTCCGGGAATCGACCAACGCGCCGGTCGCGCCGTTGTAGATCGCCAGGCCCTGCGGGTCGTTGGCGCCGTTCTCGAACGCCGCCGCGACCTGACCGTTGCGGACATCGACGCTCAGGTACCCGCGGAAGTTCAGCGTCGGACGCTGGCCGAAAGCCGTACCCAGCGCCGAGCTGTTGGCCGCGTCGGCGATGCGGACGATGCCGTGCGGGGTGTCGTTGCCGCGACCGTTGTTCCAGCCGGCGACATACATGTCCGTCCCGTCCCACGCGACGGTCGACGGGTTGGACCCGATGAACGCCGACGAGGTCGGGTCCTGCGTATCGAGCAGGTCGATCGAGTTGACCAGCTGGAGCTGGAGCTGGCCCATGGCCGCGCCCGCAAGGCCGGCCGACGCAACAAGCACACACACATTCTTCATGACTGTCTCTCCTCACAAACCAAAGAAACCGAACCGTTCCCCACGAAACCCGGGCCTCCGGAGCGCTCGGGAATCGCGCCGACACCGGCCGACGCGGCCGGATCACTCTCTTCTGTCTCGCGATTCCCTTCGCGCTCCACACGCACGCCGAGGTGGTTGGCCACCGCGCGCATCCGCCCGTCGCTGGGACGGTTGACGAGCCTCTCTCCTTGCCCGTCGATGTACACAAACGAGGTCGACCCCCCGCCGTCAAGATTCAACGCGGCGTGAGCCCCCATCCCGATCATGATCTCCGCCAACTCCGGCAAGCTCGCCCCGATACTCCACTCCGACCGGCGCCCGTCGATCACCGCCAGCATCAGCGTCCTGCCGTCCTCGCTCACGCCCGCCGCCGTCCGCGGATGGCGGACCGAAGGCTGCACGCGCGCCGTCGCACCGGTGTTCACCCCCGCCTCGACCAAGAGCGTGCCCGGCGTCGAGTCGTTGGGCGAGCCCCCGATCCCCGCCACGGCGTGCACCGGCTCGGACGATCCCGCCCCGTAACCGATGTGCGCCCGTCCCTCGGCGTCTATGAAGAGCACCGGGTCGGCGCGCCCGCCGAACGACCGCTCGGGCGAGATCACCTTGCCGTCCGAAACGCTCAGCCCGATCAGGTCCGCCTCGGCGCGCGGCGAGGAACGATCGCCGAGCCACGCGAAGAAGTTCGCGTTCACCGCCAGCGTCAGCCCGTGCTCGTCGAGCCAGGCGTCCGTCGGCGTCAGCGCGGCCTTGGCCCGCTCGTGCACCAGGCCCTCGGCCGGACCGGTCACCACGACCTCGACCCCAAGAGCTGACAGGTCGACCCATGCGAGGAACCCCCGAACCGGGCCGTCGTCGGAAATGCTTTCATAACGCTCGACCCGCACCGGCGAGGCCGAAGCGAGCGCCGAGCCGACCACGCCGACCCCGACCGCCAGAACGGTCAGGAATCTTCGGGCCATGCTGGGCGTGCTTCGGATCATTGGTCGTGTTGCTCCGGGCGCCGCTGGCGGCTCTGGGGGGCAGAAGACTGTGAAACTTCTATAAGCTCTTCCGTGACAGCATCGCGAACCGCCGCCCCCGCGTCAACCCCTTTCCGCCACGAATTTACCCGATCAGTTCCCTTTTTCTGGGCCCTTCAAGCCCGCGGCGGGCAAAAAACACGCAACGAGCCCCCTCAGGCGACCTCGGGGACCTCGACCCACGCCCCGTCCTTCGCCGCCGAGGCATTGCCCGCTTCAAGCACGCCGATGGTCTCGACGATGTCGCGGAGGCTCGCCGGGGGCTCGCCCCCCTCGAAGAACTTCGCCATCGTCCCGACGAAGCGGCTGTAGACCGGCCCGAAGTCGACGCGGCCGTCGCC
>SLFH01000332.1 GCA_007124345.1 Phycisphaerales bacterium
AGTTCGGCAAGACCCCGATGCTCCCCCTGAGCAAGTTCGAAGCGATGGGCTACGCCTGCGTCATCTACCCCGTCACGATGCTCCGCGTCGCGATGGGCGCCGTCGAGCGGGCGCTGAAGGTGCTCAAAGAACAGGGCACGGCAGAGCCCCTGCTCGATGAGATGCAGAGCCGCGAGGGCCTGTACGATTTGCTCGGCTACACGCCGGGCACTCCTTGGGAGTTCCCGGGGCGGTCCTGAGCGGGTACCGGGCAAAAAGCCGCAAACCACTCCGGATACCCGCAACACCTGACTAAACCCGAAGGTACACTACTGCCCACGCCCAGACCGAACGGTCAGTGTGAGGCCGATCGGCGGGCGCTCTCTTCACGAGGAGGACCCCGAAATGGCGACCGCGAACCCGATCCCCGCCGGATACCACACCGTCACGCCGTACATCACCGCGCCCGACGCACGCGCGCTCATGGCGTTCCTCAAGGACGCCTTCGGCGCCGAACTCGGCGAGTGCCACACCCGCCCCGACGGCAAGGTGATGCACGCGGAGGTCCGCATCGGCGACTCCCCGATCATGATCAGCGACGCCTGCGAGCAGTCCGGCGGCAAGGGCAAGCCGGCGGGCATCTACCTCTATGTCCCCGAGGTCGACAAGACCTACAAGCGAGCGCTCGAAGCCGGCGCGACATCGATGATGGAGCCCGCCGACATGTTCTGGGGCGACCGCTTCTCGTCGGTCAAAGACGAGTGGGACAACGAGTGGCACATCAGCACCCACATCGAGGATGTGACGCCCGAAGAGCTCGACCGCAGAGCCGCGGCGTTCGCCGAGCAGATGGCCAAGCAGGGCGCCCAGGGCTGAGGCGGGTTACCGCTCCTTGCCCTTTGTCTTTGCCTTGGCCTGAGCGCCGCCGCCGGCCTTCTCCGCCGATGTGGGCACGACGCCCTGGAGCTCGGCCTTGACCATCGCGTTGGCCATGCTGTCGGCCTCGATGGTCAGGACGATATCGGTTCCGTCGTCGCGCTTGACGCCCCTGACGGTGTACGCGCCGGGGCCGTCTGCTACGGGGTCTGCTCTCGGCGCTGTCGAGCCCTTGTCGGCGTAGAGCGTCTGCGCCTCGGTGTGCACGGCGTGGCGGAAACGCATCGGCTTGGCGATGGCGCCGTAGGTCGCGTACGACCCGCCGGTGCCGACGATCGTGATCCGTCCGAAGCCGAGAATGCGCCCGATGATCCCCTGCGAGACCGAGACGGTTTCGAGCTGACGGAGGGTGAGCTCGAAGACCTTCCGCCGGATCAGGCCGGTGCGCATGATCACGCGCCGGGTCGTCACGGCGTATTCGTACGAGAAGTACGACCGCAGCTTGAAGATGAAACGCACCGCCGCCAGCGACGCGACCACGATGACCACCGCCCCGAATAGCCGCCGGGCGTCCTCGGGCGTGACCGGCAGGTCGTCTCCGTCTTCCCAGAACTCGGCCGCATGGAGCTTCTCGACCACCCACCGGGCGATGTCGGCGTGGTAGTACACCAGCGCCCCGCACCCCGCCAGCAGCAGCAGGACCCTGAGGATCGCAAACCAAGTGAACCACCAGTGCTTGCGGGCACGGAAAACGACCTTCTCGCCCTCGGTCAGGCTCTGTTTGATATAGCTCATGCTTTACCCATGCGTTGAGTCCACGATCGCGGTCGCCAGCTTACCACGGCGCTCCGACCGCACATGCGGAAAAACAGCCCGCCCCGCGCAGCCCTCGCCGTCCCCACCCCGTCTTCCCCTGGACCGGCAGTCGCCCGCCCCGACGGCTTCCTGCTAGCATCTCTTCCCCGGCCGACCCGCCGGGCCCTGCCGGAAACCTGACGCCGGCGGGACGACCGACATCCACCGGCCCGGGGCTCGCCCGGGCGACAACCGGAGGGCAGACCGATGACGACCGCGACCGCAGGCAAAGGGCTCGAAGGCATCACCGCCGGCGACACCGCCATCTGCGCCGTCGATCAGACCAGCCTGATCTACCGCGGCTACGAGATCGCCGACCTCGCCGCCAACGCCACCTTCGAGGAGGTCGCCTACCTCCTGCTCGAAGGCGAGAAGCCCGACGCCAAGCAGCTCGCCTTCTTCAAGGACGAGCTCATCGCCAACCGCGCCCTCGACCCGGTGACCATCAACTTCCTCAAGGAAGCCGGGCCGATGATCCGCGAGGGCTCGGCGGTCCCGATGGATGTGCTCCGCACCGCCGTCAGCCTCCTGGCCAACCTCGATAACGAGTCGCAGGAGATCAGCCGCGAGGCGAACATGCGCAAGGCCAAGCGCCTGCTCGCCAAGATCCCGACGATCATCGGGCACATGCAGAATGTGATCGACGGGCGTGACATCATCGCGCCCGACACCGGGGGCGATGCGAACCTCTCCCACGCCGCGAACCTGCTCTACCTCATGACCGGCGAGCGTCCGAGCGACGAGGTCGCGCATGTGGTCGATGTCTCGCTGATCCTCTACGCCGAGCACGACTTCAACGCGAGCACCTTCGCCAGCCGCGTGATCGCCGCGACGCTCAGCGACATGCACGGCGCCGTCACCGGCGCGATCGCCGCCCTCAAGGGCCCGCTCCACGGCGGCGCCAACGAGGCCGCCATGGAGATGCTCAAGGAGATCGACGCCTTCGTCTCCGCTGGCAAGGGCTCGGTCGACGACTTCATGCACAAGGCCTTCGAGGAGAAGCGCAAGCTCATGGGCTTCGGCCACCGCGTCTACAAAAACGGCGACCACCGCGCCGGCATCCTCCACAAGCTCGGACGCAACATCGCCGAGAAGAAGGGCAAGGACGCCGCCAAGTGGTTCGACCTCGGCGAGAAGGTCCAGAAGATCATGCTCGACGAGAAGAACATCTTCCCCAATGTCGACTTCCCCTGCGGCATGACTTACTTCGTCATGGGCATCCCCGTCCCGCAGTACACGCCGATCTTCGTCGCCTCGCGCGTCTCGGGCTGGGCCGCCCACATCATGGAGCAGCACGAGAACAACCGCCTCATCCGCCCCGTCGCCAACTACACCGGTCCCAAGCTCCGCAAGTGGAACGGCTGAGGGCACTGGCGAAGACCGGTCGGGCTCAGTCCTCGACCTTCTTCATGATGAACAGGTAGTTGAAGCCGCGCAGGTAGAAGTTCTGCTCCTGCGCGGCTTTGTGCCAGTTGCCCCGCTTGAGCTTCGCGTTGTGCCGGACCACGCAGACGATGTCGACCGGCTCGAAGAAATCTCGCAAGATCGAAAACAGCTCGAAGCCGATCGGCATGAACTGCCCCGCCCCGCCCCCGGACTCGCCCTTGCGCTTCCGCCACGAATCGCTGACATACAGCGCCATATAGCGCCGGTTCTTCAAAACGCGGTGGATCTCCGCGATGACCTCTTCCATCGCCTCGTAGTACACCTCGCCCGTCATCGCGCCCTCCTCCTCGGGGGCCTCGCCCGCGTCGAGCTTGCCGATGCAACGGGGATCTTCGGAGTAGTCGATGTGCGTGGAGTAGGGCGGATCGACGAACACGAAATCGGCCGACGATGTCTCCTGCGGGAGCTCGCGTGCGTCGGCTTTCTTGATGTCCGGGCGGCTGGGCGCAAGGTCGTAGCCCACGCCCTTCCGCCCGAGGTCGGCCGCGACATCCAGCGTCGTGCCCGAGCCGCACATCGGGTCGAGCACCGTGTCCCCCTCGCGCGTATATCGCTGGAGGAGCTGCCAGATTACCCACGATGGTGTCGCGCCGGCGTAGTTCGGGTCGCCCTGCACCTCGCGCCCCGTCTCGGCGCTGTTGTAGTGCTGGCTGGGATACTCCCACGCGGTGGTGGTCATCACGCGCAGCGGCGGCTTCTTGAAGCGGGGCCCCTTGCCCCCGCCCCGGGCCCCCGGCCTGCCGCCCTCGCGCGGGCCCGCGCCACGCTCCCGGCGATCGGATCCTTCCGCTCCGCTCACGAGAGCGCCTCTTTCACCAGGCGAACGAGTTCCTTCTTGGCCTCGTCGATCGCGCCTTCGTAGCGTGCGCCCGCGGCCTGGCGGTGACCGCCCCCGCCGAAAGCGGTCAATATCTCGTTCACCGCGATCGGGTCGTCTGCGCTCTTGCTCCGCATGCTGATCTTCGTCAGGGGGCGGCCCTCGCCCTCGACCTCCGTCAGCACCGCCGCGACCTCGACCCCCTCGATCGCCAAAGCGTAATCGGCCAGCCCGCCCGAGTCGCCCAGACCCACGCCCGTCTCGTGCACATCCTTCGCAGCGACGCTCAGGAGCGCCAGGCGATCGTCCAAGTGCAGCTCCATCCCGCTCAGCGCCCGCCCGACCAGCCGCAGGCGCCCCGAGCGCTGGCGCTGCTCGGTCTCGCGGAACAGGCGGCTGTGGTCCGCCCCCGCCTCGATCAGGTCCGCCGCCGTCCGCAACGCCCGAGCGTCGACATTCGAGTGCTTGAACCAACCCGTGTCGGTCGCGATCCCGAGAAACAGCGGCTCGGCCACCCCCGCCGGCAACTTCGAGACCGACTCACGCTCCAGAAGCAAGCGGCAGAGCTCCGCCACCAGCACACAGACCGCCGCCGCCTTGGCGTCGATGAACCGACGCTCGGCCACCTCCGGGTTCCCGTCGAGGTGGTGGTCGACGACCACCGTCCGATCCGCCCTACCCCGCAGCAGGGACGTCACGCTCTCGATCTGGTTCCAGCTCCCCGTGTCGAGCAC
>SLFH01000304.1 GCA_007124345.1 Phycisphaerales bacterium
GCTTTCAGAAACTCGGTCGTCGGCATGGAGGCTCCATCGGGGCGAGGGGCTGAAGTCGGGCCTTGCTAGGGGCAACGGCCCTGGCTTGAGATTCTTCCGTGTGATTCAATAGCGGTCGCTCTCGCCCTCGGGGCTGAGGGGCCACGGGTCGCGCGAGTCGCCGTTGACGGTCGTGCCGTTCTGGATCGCGGTTTTGACCCCGTCGAGGAAGTCGTGGGGGAAGTTCAGCTTGGGCTCCGAGAGCTCGTCGAGCTTGGCGATCTGGCCCTCGGTCAGCTTGACATCCAACGCCACGAGGTTGGCGTCGAGGTGTTCGAGCTTGCGGGCGCCGATGATGGTGCTCGTCACGCCCGGTCGGGCGATGACCCACGCCAGGGCGACCTGCGCCGGCGTCGCGTCGACCTCCTTGCCGATCGCGCCGAGCGCATCGACGATCTTGTAGGTCGCCTCGGTCAGGTAGCGTGATTCTTCCTTGTAGCGGCCCTCGCCCTTCTCGGGGTGCTTGTCTCTGGTGTACTTGCCCGTGAGGATCCCGCCCTTCAGGGGCGACCAAGGCGTCACGCCCAGCCCGAACGCCTCGGCCATCGGCAACAGTTCGCCCTCGACCGTTCGTTCAAGCAGCGAGTACTCGATCTGCAGCGCGACCGCCGGGGTCCAGCGGTTGAGCTGCGCCAGGTGCTGGGCCGAGGCGCAGACCCACGCGGGGTGGTCGGAGAAGCCGATGTACCGCACCTTGCCGTCGCGCACGAGCGTGTCGAGCGTCGCCATCATCTCGTCGATGGGCGTGTCGCGGTCCCAGAAGTGGGCCCAGTAGAGGTCGATGTGATCGGTCTGCAGCCGGCGCAGCGACTCCTCGCAGGCACGGATCAGCGCCTTGCGCCCTGCGCCGCCCCCGTTGGGGTCGCCGGGGTACATGTTGCCCATAAACTTGGTGGCGATGACGAGCCGCTCGCGCTTGGCGGGGTCGTCTTTGAGGTGGTCGCCGATGATCTTTTCCGAGTGGCCCTTGGTGTAGATGTTGGCGGTGTCGATGAAGTTGCCGCCCCGGTCGATGTAGGCGTCGAGCATCTTGACCGAACTCTGGGGGTCGGTGCCGAAGCCCCATTCGGTCCCGAAGGTCATCGTGCCGAGGCAGAGGGGGCTGACGCGGAGTCCGCTGCGTCCGAGCGTGACGAAATGGTCGAGGGCCATCAGGGGTCCTTTCGTTCGGGCCGGGCCGGGGTGTTCGGCGGGCGCTTCGGCCAAGATGCGGCCCTAGGGTTGTTGTATGCGAGAGGCCCAGCAAGAGAACGCGAAAGAGAAGCCCGAATCTTCCCCGCCAGACGAGAAGATCAATCGGGAGGTCGCCCGTCAGTCCGTCGAGGGCCAGCCCCCGACCAAGGACGTCCGCAACATGTCGTGGACGGTCTTCGGGATCTGCTTCGCCGGGGCGATCTTGGCGATCATCCTGCTCTTCGCCCAGGAAGGCCGGGGGCCCGTGGTTGGCGTCCTGCTGGTCGCGCTGCTGCTCGCGGGGCTCTTCGCCTCGCCCGCGATCATGGCCGGCGTGCTGCGGACCAAGGACCGCCACAAGGCCGAGGAACGCCTCAAAGACCGCCGCTGACCGGCGCTCGCCTCACTCACCCCCCCAGCGCCCGCTCGCGGAGCGCCCGCAACGCGTCGAACGCCGCGAGGGGTGTCATCGTGTCCAGGTCGAGCTGGCGCAGCATTTCGATCGCCGCGTGCTCGCCGGCTTCCTCGAAGAGTGCGAGCTGAGGCTTCGGCTTCTTGCTCCCTGCGCCCTTGCCCGGCTGAGGCGGCCGCGGCGTGTGCCCCGCCTGCTGCACGCTCAAACTCGACAGCAGCTCCTTCGCCCGCTCGATCACCGGCCCCGGCACGCCGGCCAGCCTCGCGACATGCACGCCGTAGGACTGGTCCGCACGCCCCGGCTCGATCCGGTGCAGGAAGACGATCTCCTCGTCCCACTCGCGCACGAGCACACGGAGGTTGACGACGCTCCCGGGCATCGTCGTTTCCAGCTCGGTCAGCTCGTGGTAATGCGTGGCAAAGAGGGTCGGGCAGCCGACGCCGGCGAGGCGTTCGGCGATCGCCCAGGCGAGGCTGAGCCCGTCGAGCGTGCTGGTGCCCCGCCCGATCTCGTCGAGCACGACGAGGCTCTTGGGCGTCGCGTGGTTGAGGATGTTGGCCGTCTCGGTCATCTCGACCATGAAGGTGCTCTGGCCCTGGTGCAGGGCATCATCGGCCCCCACGCGTGTGAAGATCCGGTCGCGCACGCCCAGCGACATCGCCGAAGCGGGCACAAACGAGCCCGCCTGCGCGAGGAGCACAAGCAACGCCGTCTGGCGGATGAAGGTGCTCTTGCCGGCCATGTTCGGGCCGGTGATCAGCGCGAGCGTCGCCCGCGAAGCATCGGTCACAAAGCCGCTTACAGCCAGATCGACGGAGTTTGGCACGAAGTTGCGCCCCATCGACTGTTCGAGCACGGGGTGGCGCCCGTCGATGATGCTCAGCGTGTCGTCTTCGAGGATCTCGGGGCGAGCCCAGCCGTGCCGGTCGGCGTGGTCGGCCAGCGCCAGCGCCGCGTCCAGAGCCGAAGCGGTCTCGGCGAACGCTGTCAGCTCCCGAACGACCTTCGACGCCTCCTCGCACATCGAGGCGAAGAGCGCCTGCTCGCGCTCGATCGCGCGCGCCTCGGCGGTCAGCACCTTGTCCTCGAACTCCTTCAGTTCCGGCGTGATGTAGCGTTCGGCGTTCTTGAGCGTCTGCTTGCGCGTCAGCCGATCGGGGGCCCGCCTCGCCTGCGCCGCCGGCAGCTCGATGTAGTACCCGAAGACCTTGTTGTACCCGACCTTCAGCGAGGGCAGGTCGAACTCCTCGATCAGCTTCTGCTGGTACTCCGCCAGCCACGCCCCCGCGTCGTGCTGCAGCGAACGCGCCTCGTCGAGACCGGCGTCCACACCCTCGCGGATCAGCCCCCCCTCGCGCAGGTGCGCCGGGGGCGACTCGACGCACGACCGCTCGATCCGATCGGCGACCGGGCCGATCTTCTCGGCCAGCTCCAGCAGCGAGCGTCGTTCGGCCTCGAGCGGCGGCGTGTTCTCGATCGCCGCCGCGATCGCTCCGGCCCGCGTCAGCGACCCGCCCAGCCCGACGAGATCGCGTGGGGTCGCCCGGCCCAACGCCAGTCGCCCGGCGATTCGCGCGACATCCTGCACGCCGTCGAGGGCCTCGCCGAGCTCGGCCGAGACGCGCCGGTCGCTCACCAGTGTGCCGACCTTCGCCTGACGCTCGCGCACGCGCTCGGCGACCGCCAAGGGACGCTTGAGCCACTCGCGCAGCGTCCGTTTGCCCATCGGTGTCCTGCACAGCGACGAGCCGGTGAGGAACACGCCAAGCAGCGACCCCGCCAGCGACCCGCCCCGGATCGTCTGCTCGACCTCCAGCGCCCGCAGGCTGATCGCGTCGACCAGGCAGTGCTCGCCCGCGGGCGCACGCTTCGGCTGAGACAGGTGCGCCAGCGTCGCCCCGCCCTGGCGATCCGGCGTCTGTGTCTCGGTGAGGTACACGATCGCCGCCCCGCAGGCGGGGATCGCCGGGTCGTCGTCGCCGAGGCCGAAGCCCGCGAGCGTGTTGACCTTGTAATGCTCCTTGATCGCTCCGAGCGATTCGTCGCGCCGGAACTGCCAGCCCGGGCGGGGGGTGGTCGCTGCGCCGCAGGCATTGGCGGCACGCGCCACGCGGGGGGGCGGCCCGTCGATGCCGTCGACCTCCGCGTAGAGCAGCTCGCGCACGCCGCGACGGGCGAGTTCGTCGCCGAGGCGGTCGCCCGCGCAGTCGAAGACCTCGAAGTCGCCCGTGCCCGGGTCGACGACCGCGACGCCGCAGAGCCCGTCGTCGCCCGACGCGGCAAACGCGATCGACGCGAGCCGGATCGAGGCCTCGTCATCGATCAGCGAGTCGTCGATCAGCGTTCCGGGCGTGATGACCTGCGTGACCGCACGGTCGACGACGCCCTTGGCCTCCTTGGGGTCCTGCACTTGGTCGGCGACCGCGACGCGGAAGCCCGCGTCGATCAGCTTGCGGATGTAGATGTCTTTCTGGTGGTGGGGCACCCCCGCCATCGGCATGCCGGCGGTCCGCTGGGTGAGCGTCAGGCCGATCGCCTTGCTGACCTCGACGGCGTCAGTATCAAAGAGCTCGTAGAAATCGCCCATGCGGAAGAGCAGCACACAGCCCGGGTGTGCGCGCTTGAACGCGTAGAACTGACGCATCGCCGGGGTGTCGCGCGGATCCTTCGCCATCGGCCCTGCCGCCCTCCGCTCAAGCGGGTCTCAGTCGCGCCGGACAAACGGGTTGTGCGCCGCTTCCTCGCCGATCGTCGTCGTCGGCCCGTGCCCGGGGTAGACGACCGTTTCGTCGGGCAGGGCGTAGAGCTTCCGCTTGATCGAGTCTTCCAGAGCCGCGGCGTCGGAGGTCGGAAAGTCGTACCGCCCGATCGAGCCGGCAAAGAGCGTGTCGCCGACGAGCGCCTGCTTGGAGCCCTCGTGGTAGAGGGTGATCCCACCAGGCGAGTGGCCCGGCGTGTGGATGACCTTCCAAGTCTCGGCGCCGAGGGTGAGCTCGTCGCCGTCGTTTAGCGGCTCGTCAGGGCCCGGGGCTGTGATGGGGATACCCATGCCC
>SLFH01000160.1 GCA_007124345.1 Phycisphaerales bacterium
TCGAGTGCCGCGGCAAGTCGGCTCATGTGGGTCGGGCGTTTGTTGACGGTGTCTCGGCGGTCACGGCTTTGGGCCGGGCGATCGTCAGGGTGTCAGAGATCGCGGATCCGGCGGCTGGCCGGATCGTCAATGTCGGGCCGCTGCAGTGCACCACGCCCCCGAATGTCGTGCCCCCATTGGCGAAGGCGTGGGGCAATGCCCGGTACCCGACCCCCGAGATCGGCGAGGAGGTGGGGGCGTTGCTGGATGCGATCGGGACGGGCGAGGATGCGATGCCCGCGACGATCATCCGCCGGAGTTTTAATCGCCCTGCAAAGCCCCTGATCCCTGAGACCGAGCGGTTGGCGCTGGCGGCCCGGGCTGCAGCGGAAGACCTCGGCCAGAGCCTGCCATTCGCCAAGACCGGGGGGGTCTGCGACGGAAACACCCTGCAGGACGCCGGGCTGCCGACGATCGACACGCTGGGAGTCCGGGGCGGGGGCCTGCACACGAGCGAGGAGTGGATCGAGCTGGCGAGCCTGGTTGAGCGCTGCCAGCTTCTGGCGGTGCTGGTGGCGAGGCTGGCTTCGGGGCGGATCGGGCTGGATCCACCCCGCTGAGCCGCCCGATAAACGCCCTCATACGCTTCGGTGGAGCGGCACGGGCTTTCCGTCCGCCCGCCGCCCGTCCGCCTTTGGGTTTGTCCGCACCTTCTGATCTTCTTTGGAGCCCGCCATGCCCGCATCCGCCTCCGCATCCCACAGCCTCGGCGCCGAGCTGAAGGCCGACCCCGCGATCGCCTCGGCCATCGACACGATCGTCGAGCGTGTGGCGGAGCGGTCGGCGCAGATCACCGATGTCCGCCCGGCCCGGGAGGGGGCGAGCGAGAGCTACGAGGCGCTGATGAAGCGTGCGGCCGCGACGAAGGGGCGCGACCTGCTCTACCCCTACATCGGATCGGGCCTCGGCAACGGGGCGCTGGTGGAGCTCGCCGACGGGTCGGTGAAGTGGGACATGATCTCGGGCATCGGTGTCAATTTCTTCGGCCACTCGCACCCGGAGATCGTCCGGGCGCAGGTCGAGTCTTCGCTGGAGGACACGACCAAGCACGGCAACCTGCTGTCGGGCTTCGAGGCGTACCGCTTCGCCGAGACGCTGCTGGCGGAGGCGCAGAAGAACTCGCGTCTGTCGCAGGCGTTCATCACGACCTCGGGCGCGATGGCGAATGAGAGTGCGATTAAGGTCTGCTACCAGAAGAACGCGCCGGCCTCGCGCGTGCTGGCGTTCCGCAACTGCTTCATGGGACGCAGCGTGACGATGTGCCAGATCGGCGACTCCGCCGGCGGTCGACAGGGCATCCCACTGACGACGCAGGTCGATTACATGCCCTTCTGGAACGAGGAGGCGGCCGCGAAGTTGGGTGGCAAGAAGGCGTTCATCGACCACGCCCGCTGGAGGCTGGAGCAGTACATCGAGCGCTACCCTGGCATGCACGCCTGCTTCATTTTCGAGCTGGTGCAGGGCGAGGGCGGGTTCAACACGGCGCCGCGAGAGTTCTTTGTCGAGCTGATGGAGATCTGCCGGGCCAAGGGCATCGCGATCTGGGACGATGAGATCCAGTCGTTCGGGCGCCTGCCCCGGATGTTCGCGTACGAGCAGTACGACCTCGGCGACTATGTCGATGTCTTCTGCGTCGGCAAGATGACCCAGGCGTGCGCCACGCTATACACCGATGAGTACGCGCCTAAGCCGGGTCTGCTCAGCGGGACCTTCACCGGCGCGACCAGCGAGTTCACCGTCGGCACACGCATCATCGAGATGCTCCGCGACGGGGACTACTACGGCGACACCGGCCTGATCGCCAAGCACCACGACGCCTTTCGGCGTCTGTCCAAGGCGATGATGGACAAGCACCCCGACTGGTTCCCCAAGGTGCCGTTCTACCCCGAGAACCCGGGCGGTATCGGCGGCATGATGCGGTTCACGCCGTTCGGCGGCGACCGGGCGAAGATCCAGGCGGCCTGCAAGGCGTGCTTCGAAGAGGGCGTGGTCTTGTTCTACTGCGGGCACGGGCCGTACCACATGCGCATGCTGCCCCCGCTGGGCGTGATGAAGCTGGAGGACTGGCCCCGTGTCTTCGATCGGATCGAGGCCGCCCTCGCCCGCGTCGCTTCGCGCTGACGCCGGCGGCTCTTCGCATTCAACACACGCCCGAGAGACTTTATGAAAGACGGTGGAAGATGTTCGTGATCCGTCGCGCCAAGATCGAGGATGTGGGGACGCTGCTCAAGCTCGCGCGGATGGTGCATTTCATCAACCTCCCGCCCGACCAGCAAATCATCACCGAAAAGATCACGCATTCGCGCAACTGTTTCGTGCGAGCGGCGGCGGGGGAGTGCCGCTACGGCGACCTCGCGCGCACCAAGTCGGGCGGGCTGGCGTCGAACATCCACGCCTCCGACCTGTTCATGTTTGCGATGGAGGACACCGAGTCTGGCGGGATGATCGGCACGAGCCAGCTCGTGGCGAAGATGGGCGGGGAGGGCCGGCCCAACTACACGCTCAAGCTTGAGAAGCGAGAGTTTTTCGCGCAGGACATCCACACCGGCACGACGCACACCGTCGCCCGTCTGCACTCGGACGCTTCGGGCCCGACGGAGTTGGGCGGCCTGATCCTTCAGCCGTCGTTCAGGGGGCACAAGCTCAAGCTTGGGCGGTTCCTCTCGATGGTGAGGTTCCACTTGATCGGTCTTTACCGTCCGGCGTTCGCGGGCCACTTGCTGGCGGAGATGATGGCCGAGATCACGCCCGACGGGCGCAACACCTTCTGGGAGTATTTCGGGCGTCGGTTCATCCCGCTCAGCTACGACGAGGCGGACCGTCACTGCCAGATCTCGCGTGAGTTCATCTTCTCGCTGCTGCCCCACGACGACATCTACCTGACGCTGCTGCCGCCGCACGCGCGCGACTCGGTCGGCAAGGTCGGCGCCGAGACCGTTCCGGCGCGTCGGATGCTCGAGAAGCTCGGCTTCAGGTACAACAACTTCGTCGACCCGTTCGACGGCGGTCCGCACCTGCACGCGATGACCGATGAAATCACACCCGTCCGCGAGACCGTCCGCCTCAAGCTCGGCGAGTCGCTTCCAAAGAGCCGGCTCAACCGGCGCGGGATCGTGAGCGTGCTCGACACCGACGGCGAGTTTCTGGCTGTGGAAGACGCCTTCAGTCTTGCCTCTGATGGGACGCTCCGCGTCGCAAAGCCGGCGATGAAGGCGCTGCGTGCAGAACCCGGCGATGAGGTTGGCGTCACACCGACCGACGGGCTCGGGCCGGTGGATGTTGCCGCGAAGATCGGGGGCAAGCGAGCCGGAGGGCCGAAGCCTTCGCCGAAGAAGCCGGCGCCGGCGACCCCACGGAAGCGCAAGGTTTCGGCGACGCCGGGGTCGGGAGCATGATGATGATGACGCCGCACGGCTTTGTTGGCGACCGCGAGATCCCCATCCCCGGTGACAGCCTCGTCTCGATCAATCCGGCCGATCCTTCGGAGGTCGTGTTCAGCGCGGCGCCGGTGGACGCCCACGCGGACGAGGCGGTCGGTGCGGCTCGCGAGGCCTTCGAGGTCTGGTCTCGATGGCCGTTCGAGCGGCGCGTGCAGGTGCTGCAGCGTTTCAAGGCAATCGCGTCGGCCAGGGTCGACGAGGTCGCGTTGCTCATCAGCCGGGAGACGGGCAAGGTGTTCTGGGATTCCAAGGCCGAGGCGGGGCTGCTCGCCTCGAAAGTCGACATCACGCTGGACACAAGCGTGCCCAACGCGGGCATGGCCCGGGTCAGCGGGTACGAGGTCCCGGCGACGGAGACGCGGGTGGGGCGGTGCTGGTTCCGGCCGCACGGGGTGATGGCTGTGATCGGCCCGTTCAACTTCCCCGCCCACCTGCCCAACGGGCACATCATCCCTGCATTGGCAATGGGCAACACTGTCGTGTTCAAGCCCAGCGACAAGGCCCCGGCGGTGGGGCAGGTGCTCGCTTCGATGTACCGCGAAGCGCTGGCCGCCGAGGGCGCGCCCCCCGGCGTGGTCAACCTCGTCCAGGGCGGCGCGGGCCCCGCGTCGAAGCTCGTCGCCCATGACGGAATCGACGGCGTGCTCTTTACAGGCTCGTGGCCCGTCGGGCGGCGCATCCTCGAAGCCAACCTCGACAACCCCGGGCGCATCATCGCGCTGGAGATGGGGGGCAACAACGCGGCGATCGTCATGCCCGACGCGGATCTGCGTCAGGCCGCGATCGAGTGCGTGCGAGCCGCGTTCGTGACGACCGGCCAGCGTTGCACCTGTACGCGCCGCGTGATCGTGCACGAGTCGGTTGCCGACCGGTTCATCGGCGCCGTCTGCAAGGCCGCGAGCCTGCTGGTGATCGGGAGGCCCGACGCCGAGCACCCGGTCTTCATGGGCCCGATCATCTCCGCCGAGGCCCGCGACGCGGTGCTGGAGTTTCAGCACAAAGCCGCCGATGCAGGGGCCGAGCTGCGCCTGCAGGCCCGCGCCATCTCCGAGCACGGCGAGGGCTTCTACCTTTCGCCGGGCGTCATGAAGGTCGACCGCTTTTCGATCGATGACGGCCCGGGGCGGGACGAGGAGGTCTTCGGGCCCCTCCTGCGGATCAGCGTCTCGGACAGCGTCGACGACATGATCGCGCA
>SLFH01000010.1 GCA_007124345.1 Phycisphaerales bacterium
CAGCAGGATCATCAGGACGATGAGGATCGCGCTGTCACGCTTGCTCTTGCGGATGAGGTCGTTGTAGGTGATGGTGCCCGGGTAGGCCTTGATGCGCTCGCGGACGCGGTGGTCGAAGGCGGAGTCGCTCTCGCCCGGGCCGGGCTTTCGGGCGGGCCGTTGTGTCGGTCGGGGCTGGGCGCGGGGCTTCTGCGGCATCTCGCCCTGGGAGCCGGGCATTCCGGGGATCCCCGGGATCGGCAGGGGCTTGCCCTCTCCGGGCACGGGGATCGGGCCCTGCTCGCCCTTGGGCCCTCGGATCGGGCCGAGGGGATCGTTGGAGCCGGTGTTGCTCACGGCCTTGGCGCCTTCCGCGAATGCGCGTTGTTTCGGGCGGGGTGCACCCGTTTAGCTGAAGGAGACCTTCGGGGCCTCGCGCTGGGCGGTCTCTTCGAGCGTGAAGTACTCGCGCTGTCCGAAGTTGAACATGCCGGCGATGATCGACGCGGGGAAGACCATGCGCGACTGCTCGTACCGTCCGACCGAGTCGTTGAAGTGCTGTCGTGCGAAGCCGATGCGGTTCTCCGTCGAGGCGAGCTCTTCCTGAAGGCGGGCGAAGTTGTCGTTGGCCTTCAGGTCGGGGTACTGCTCGGCGACGGCGAAGAGGCGGCTGAGGGCGCCGGTGAGTTGGTTCTCGGCGTTGGCCTTCTCGGCGGCGTGCATCGCGTCGCTTGTGATGTTGATCGCCTGCTGGCGGGCCTGGATGACCGCTTCGAGGGTCTCTCGCTCGTGGGTCGCGTAGCCCTTGACGGTCTCGACAAGGTTCGGGATGAGGTCGTAGCGGCGCTTGAGCTGGACATCGATCTGCGACCATGCGTTGTCGCAGTCGACCCGCTTGCCGATCAATCGGTTGTAGGTCATGATCGCCCAGAGGACGATCACGACGACAAGCACGAGCACGATGATTGCGATGACGGTGCCGGTCGGCATGACGGCCCTCCCCTTGCTGCTGACCCCGCTGTCGGCGGGGTGTTGCTCTGTCGTCCGCCGTGCGGCGGATCCGGTCCTGACGGGCGCTTGTTCCGCGTCGGGCCGGCCGGATTTCGACCCCACTGGCCGGGGCCGGCGGGATCATCATACCAACATGGGGAGAATCACGGTTCCTGAGCGTCCGCCGGTCGTTACCATCGCTTCATGACCGAGACCGACAGACCCGACAGCCGCCGAACCGAACCGACCGCGATCCTCCGGCCCGCGCCGGTGACCTTGGCGGACCTGACGAGCGACCTTCTTTGGCCGCGGCTGCTGCGGGCGGGGAAGCTGGCGTTCAAGGCCGACCGCCTGGCGATCGCCCTGCTGACGGTGCTGCTGATCGGGGTGATCGGGAGCCTGAACACGTTCTTCGGCGGCCGGTCGTTCATCGGCGGGGTGCTCCTGATCAAGTTCGAGGCGATCGGGGAGTTGCTGCTGTCGCTGGTGATGCTGGACATCCCGCGTGCGGGCGACGCGGTGCTGGGCCTGGGCGTTGGCGTGCCTCGCCAGATCGCGTCGGAGTTCCCCGTAAGCGTGTGGCTTTTGGGGGTCCCGATCGTGGTGGTGTGGGCGATCGGGCTCGGGGCGATCTGCCGTTCGGCGGCGTGCGAGTTCAGCGCCGGGGTCTTCCGCCCCTGGCCTGAGACGCTGGCGTTCTCGATCCGGCGCGGGGTGATGATGGTTTCGGCGCTGGTGCTGCCTCCTGTGCTGGCGGGGCTGTCGCTCTTGGTCGCGTGGGCGGTGGGCCTGCTGACGGCCCTGCCGGTGATCGAGTATCTGGGGGCGGTGGTGTACCCGGTGTCGCTGCTGTTTGTGTTTGCGGCGGTGCTGACGTTGTTGCTGTACGTGTTCGGCGGGCACATGCTGGTGCCGTCTGTCGCGTGCGAGGGGACGGACGGGATCGATGCGCTGCAGCGCGGGGGGCACTATGTGCTGCACCGGCCGCTGCGGCTGGCGCTGTACCTTGGCGTGCTCGGGCTGGTCGGGGCGGTGCTGCTGGGGATCGTGTTCTGGCTGGCGTGGGCGGTGCCGGCGTTAGCGGATGCGCTGCGTCCGGACCCTGCCGGGGCGAAACTGTTCGACGACAGCGCCTTGCTGCGCGGGCCCGAGGCGATCATCGCGTTCTGGTCAAAGATTCCCGGCGTGCTGGCGGCGGCGGTCGCGGTGAGCTATTACGCGTGCGCCTCGACTTTGCTCTACCTGGCGATGCGCCAGCAGTGCGACGGACAGCACTACTCGGAGATCTGGTTCGAGGGCGTCAGCGACACGGTGCTGGCCGAGGCGGAGCGCAGCGGCGAACGCCTCAGCGGTCGTCAGCAGGACGGGGACGAGCAAGGTGAGCAGGAACAGGAAGAAGATCGTCGCTCGTCATGACGCGTGGCAGGTCATCGAGGCCGACGGCCATCGATTCATCGAACGCGCCGACACGGGTGCGGCGTAGCGAGACGAGCACGCCCCCGCCGGTGAGCTCGCGCCCCACGTCGCGGGCGAGGCTGCGGATGTAGACGCCCTTGCCGCTGACGACGCGGAGGGTGAGCACGGGCCAGTCCAGCGAGACGATGTCGATGGCGTCGATGCGGACGGGGCGCGGCTCGGGCTCGATGGTCTCTCCGCGGCGGGCGCGGGCGTAGGAGCGTTCGCCCCCGATTTTGACGGCAGAGTGGGCGGGCGGGCGCTGCTGGATCGTGCCGATGAAGCGGGCGCAGACTTCATTGATGGTGTCGGTGTTTGGGGGCGCGGCGCCGGGGACGGGGACCGGCTCGCTTTCGAGATCGTCTGTGGGCGAGGTGGCGGAGAGGTCGATGCCGGCGAGGTATTCCTTCTGGCCCTCCATGATCGCGTTGCAGAGGGGCGTGGCCTTGCCGACGAGGACGACAAGGACGCCGGTGGCGAGGGGGTCGAGTGTGCCGCCGTGGCCGACTTTGACGCGCTTTGGGGCGCCGCCTCGGCGGAGGCGTGCGCGGACGCTGGAGCAGACGGTCATCGAGGTCATGGCGTAGGGCTTGTCGATGACGAGGATGCCGCTGAGGGGGGGTTGGTCTTGTTGGGGGTGTTGGGTCACGGGCGGTGCTGTGTTGTCAGCGGGGCTGGGCGATGATGAGTTTGACGGACTTGCCGTTGGAGTAGTTGAAGCCTCTGAGGCGGTCGAGCTCGGCGAGGCGTGGCTCGTGTTCTTTGAAGAGTTGCTCGGTGAGGAGGACGAGGCCGTCGGGGTTTGTGTCGAGCCAGGCGGGGAGGGCCTGGTCGGAGAGGCGTTCGATGCGGCCCTGGGTGTTGAAGACGAGGCTGTCTTCGCGGAAGCCGGCCGCGGCGAGAGGGCGGTTTTGGCCGGCGTCGATTTTGAGCATGGCGGAGGCGGCGCGATCGCTGATCCAGACTAATGACGAGCCGGGGATGACCACGCCGGCGAGGGCGATCATCGCGAGAGCGCCCGCGGCGATCGAACGGCGCTGGGCGAGCATGAAGCGGTCGTTGGCGAGGGCCTTGGCTGTCAGGACGAGTGCGGCGGCGCAGAGCGCGACGAGGGCGATGCCCGCGATGGCGGTTTGCAGGTCTGCGATGCCACCGGCGATGATGAGCAGGATGAGCGGGGCGAAGACGCCGATGACGGCGCCGATCACCAACCACGCGTTGAGCCCGAAGCGGACTGCTCCCTTGCGGAGGTCGCCCATCGCGCCCGATGCTGCGGCGAAGACGGCGCGCGACGAGATCAACGCCAGCGCGGGGTAGAGCGGCATGGTGTAGTGCGGGAGCTTGGTCGCGACGAGCTCGAAGACGATCCAGGCGGGGAGCGTCCAGGCGATGAGGAAGAGCTCGGCTTCACGCCCGGACCAGGGGCCGATGATGTGACGGAAGAAGCGTCGCAGGCGGCCGGGGGTGGAGAGGTCGGGGTCGAGCTCGGGGCGGCGGTCGATGAAGGCGCGGCGCCAGGCGCGGACGAAGGCGATGCCCGTCAGCATCGAGCCGGGCCAGAAGAGGACGGGCATGAGGATGAGGTGGTAGCCGGGCGGGCCCCAGTGGCCTTCCTTCGGTGCGCCCGAGCGTCCGAGGACCTCGTCGTAGACGATCGCGGCATAGTTTGACGCCCCCACTTCGCGCATCACAAGGAGAACCCATGGCAGGACCATGAGGGCGACGATCGCGACGCCGATGAGGGGGCGTGTTGCGCCGATCCAGCGCCATCTGCCGCGGACGATGCAGAGCATCAGGGCACAGAGGACGACGAGCATCGGGGTGATCGGGCCCTTGGCCAGGACGCCTGCGCCGATCGCGAGCCAGAGGGCGATGCTGAGGTGTAGCGGGACTTTGCGTCCGCTGGAGACGCGCATCCAGGTCGCCGCCAGCGCCCACATCGCGCCGAGCGTGCAGGTGAGCAGGAGTTGGTCGGAGCGTCCCTGCCTGGCTTCCCACGCGATGACGGGGGCGATCGCGAGCATCGTTGCGGCCAGCGCTCCGATGCCGTTTGCGTGGCGACCCGGGAAGAGCAGCACGCCGATCCGCCAGACCATCAGCACCGAGAGCGTCGCGAAGAGGGCCGAGGGGAGGCGGTACATCCACGCGGCGTCGCGATCGGTGTTCGCGCCGGTGAAGATCGCGGCGCTGGCAGCCTGAGCCCAGTAGATCGCGGGGGGTTTGTTCAGCCTCGGGTCGTCCTGCACGCG
>SLFH01000050.1 GCA_007124345.1 Phycisphaerales bacterium
TCGCCTCGACATTGCGGCGCAGGTCCATCATCCCCGCGCCCAGGAAGGCGTTGGCGGTGGGGCAGTGGGCGATCGCCGCGCCGGATTTCCCGATCGTGCGCCGTTCCTCGTCGTCCAGCCAGATCCCGTGCCCCAAGACGCAGCGCCGGCGCAAGAGCCCCGCCCTCGCGTACACCTCCGTGTAGGAGAGCCCGTCGAAGAGCTCACGCACCTTCGCGCACTCGTCCCGTGTTTCAGAGAGGTGCGTCTGCACGAACTGCCCGGTCGTTTCGGCGACCTTCCCCGCCCCGGCCAAAAGCTCGGGCGTGCACGAGATCGCGAACCTCGGCGAGACCGCCGGCCTCACCCGCCCGATCTGGTCGTGCTTGGCCGCCTCTTGCAACAGCTGCGCCGCCGGACGCACCAGTTCTTCGGGCGCGTTGCGGTCCATCAGCACCTGGCCGATGAGCGCCCGCACCCCGATCTCCGCCGCGGCCCGCATCGCGGCCTTGGCCGCGTCGAAGTGCACGGTCGCATACGCCGCAAAGGCCGTGGTGCCGAACGAGCAGAGCGTCCGCACCGCGTGATCGGTCGCCTCACCCGCCAGGTCCGGGTCCGCCCACGACGCCTCGACCGGGAAGACGACACGGTCGAGCCACTGGAGCAGCCCCAAGCCGTCGGCCCCGATCACCGGAACCTGCGGCAAGTGCATGTGCGCATCGACAAACCCCGGGCAGACGATCGTCCCCTCGCCCCCCATGTCGGCCATGAAGATCTCTACACCGAGCTCGACCGAGCGGATCACCCCGTGCTCGACCGTCAGAAAGCCCCGCTTCAGGCAGACCCCCTGATGGGGGTCGGGCAGCATCAACCAGCCGGCGACGATCATGATCGCCGCCCAGCGTCAATCCGCGGCAGAGTCAAACGGTCGGTGCATCCAGGCCTTGTACGCACGGCGCTGCTCCGGGGTGGGGTTCCTGACCTTGCGGACCGTCCATCGGCCGGTCTCTTCCTCGCCAAGGGTAAGCCGGAGCGTGTGCAGGCGGTTCCACCGGAAGAACTTGACCTCGACCTCGTCGCCCGGGCTGTAGCTCCTGATGATCGATTCGGCGCTCCCCCCGCTGAACCGGCGCCCGTCGACGGACACCACCTCGTCGTCGACGAGGAGGCCCGTCTCGGTCGCCGGCCCTTCCGACGAGACGCGCGTAACGCGGGCCGGGTGCCCGCCGGCGAAGTCCGACCCGAGGAACGCCACGGTCCGTGCGTTGCGCAGGTACAGCTCCAGCCCGACGCGGCGGATCGCGTCCTCGACCTCGTAGTCCTCCGTCCCGTGCACGAAACGGCGCCAGAACTCGCGCAGGTCCAGCCCGCTGAGCTCTTCTGCCGTTTCGCGGAAGTCGTCGTCGGTGAAGCCCCCGCCATCGAGCGGGAAGCGCTCGTACATCGTCCGCATCAGTGTGTCGAGCGACTCGCGGTCCCCCGTCGCCTCGCGGATCTTCATGTCGAGCTTGAGGTTGACCAGGGCGCCGGAGCCGTAGAACGAGATCGTCGAGTTGTTCGAGTCCGGCGTCGGGCGGTTGAACTTGATCCACGCGTCGAAACTCGACTCGGCCAGCGACTGCAGCATCCGCCCCGGACGCGTGCGGTGCCCGGCGACCTGCGAAGCGATGCGATCGAGGAAGGTCTGCTCGTCGGTCAGCCCGATCCTCGCGAGCGTGAACCCGTCGTAGTAGCTCGTCGTCCCCTCGGCGACCCAGAACAGATCGCTGTAGTTCTCCTTCTGATAGTTGTACGGGCTGATCCCCGCCGGGCGCAGGCGCTTGACATTCCAGGTGTGGAACATCTCGTGGCTCGTCAGACGCAGGAAGTTCTCGTAGAGCCCCTCGTTGGTGAACGACTCGGGGCGGGCGCCCATGATCGTCGAGTTCCAGTGCTCCGTGCCCCCGCCCATGCCCGGCTGGCAGTGGATCATGAAGACATACCGCTCGTAAGGGATCTCGCCGAAGATCTCCGCCTGGTGGCGCGTGATCGCCTTGAAGTCCGCCGCGAGACGTTCCTCGTCCACCTCGCACTCGCCCCAGATCACGATCTCGTGCGGCACGCCTTCGAGATCGAACTCGATGAGCTGGTGCTCGCCGATCTCGAAGGGCGAATCGACCAGGATGTCAAAGTCCGGCGAGACAAACGCGTTGGGCGTCGAGGGGCAGGGCTCGAGCCCCGTCGCGACGCGCCAGTGCTCGGGCTTCTCGATGTGCACCCGCAAGGACTCGTCGCGGTAGGGGGGGTGGTACAGGAAGACGGCCGAGCCGCTCAGGTACGCATGTGAAGGGTCGACATGCGCCATCCGCAGGCGGAGCTGGTTGGCGTAGAGCACATACCCGACCCGGACCTCGTCGGCGCCCGCGGACTCGATCCGCCAGGTCGCCTTGTCGGTCTTGCCCATCTCGAGCCGCTCGCCCTCGCCGGTATGGGCGTGGATCGAGCGGATCGTGCCCGCAAAGTCCTCGATCGAGTAGCGGCCGGGGCGCCAGGCCGGCATCTGCACCTCGATCTCGTCGTGCCCGCCCACGCCCCGCAACACCATCTCGATCTCGACCGTCTGGGTCTGGGGCCGGTCGAGCTTCACGAAGTACTCGACCTGGTACGACTCACCGAATACCGGCAGCGCAAGCAGGCAGAGCGTCAGGAACGCGGTGCAGAGCGACTTCGCAGAGCACGGAACGGGCATTGCCAACCTCCTGAAAGACGAACAGGTGTGGGGGCAGTGTACCGACCCGGAACGCCCCTCGCGGCCGGCCTCCGGCCCGGATACGCTCTCGCCATGGACTGGCTCAGAGAGCTTTCGGGTGGTGAAAAGGCCCTGATAGGGATGGTGCATGTCGGCGCGCTCCCCGGCACGCCCGCCTCCGCAATGCCGATGCCCCGCCTCATCGACCAGGCCGTCCGCGACGCGACCGCCCTCAAGGACGCGGGCTTCAACGCCCTCATCGTCGAGAACATGCACGACACCCCGTATGTCCACGGAAGCGCCATCGGGCCGGAGATCGTCGCCTCGATGGCCGTCATCGCACGCGAAGTCCGGCGCGCCGCGAACCTGCCCATGGGCGTCCAGATCCTCTCGGGCGGAAACCGCCACGCCCTCGGCGTCGCCCACGCCTGCTGCGGCGAGTTCATCCGCTGCGAGAACTTCGTCTACGCCCACATCGCCGACGAGGGCCTCCTCGCCGAGGCCGAGGCCGGCGCGCTCCTCCGCGAACGCAGACGCATCGGCGCCGAGGCCGTCGCCATCGCCTGCGACATCAGAAAGAAACACGCAAGCCACGCCCTGACCGCCGACCTCACGATCGGCGACATCGCCCACGCCGCGGCGTTCTTCGGCGCCGACGCCCTGATCGTCACCGGCGCCTGGACCGGTCGCGAGGCCGATCCCGCCGACATCGCCGAGGCCAAAGCCGCCTCGGGTCTGCCCGTGCTCGTCGGCTCGGGCGTCACGCCGAAGAATGTCGGCGCGATGCTCGCCGAGGCCCAGGGCGTCATCGTCGGTTCATCGATCAAGGCCGAGGGCTCGTGGCGCAACCCCGTCGACCCCGAGCGGGCCGAGTCCCTCGTCAAAGCCGCTCGCAAGGGCTGACACATCAATGGCTCGTCAGTCTTTGTGCTCGGGCGGCACGCGCAGCGTCAACGCACCGGGCAGCGCCTCGATCTCCAGCAACCCCCCGTCGGGCGTGGGCATCGGCTCGCCGTCGGCCTGGAGCACCACAGGCATCTCCGCGAACGCCACGCGCATCGACGACCCGGCTTCGAACACGCTCGCCGGCAACCGCCGGTGCTGCCTCAGGCGGCAGGCGATCGCCCACCCCAGCGCCCGGGGCGCGTTCTTCGCCGGCAGCCAGACCATGTCGAGTTTGCCGTCGTCAACGCGGGCGTCGAGCGCCGGGTCGAGCCCCGCGCCGTACCGCTTCAGGTTGGCGATCAGCAATATCGCCCGCTTCTCCGGACCCGCCGCGTCGCGCCCGTCGACGCTGACAGACGCCCGGACCAGCCGGGGCGAGACCGCCTCCCGGAGCACCGGCCCCGCGTACGAGAGCTTCGTGATCGTCCCCTCTCGCTTGGCCGCCAGACGGTGGATCACCCCCGCGTCAGGCCCGGCGCTGAGCATGATCGCAAACGGCCGGCCGTTGGCCGAGCCAAGATCGATTTTCAGATCCCGCCCGCGCTCGACCGCTCCGAGCAGCCGCTTCGGATCGACGTTCATCGCGAACGAGCGGGCGATGAGGTTCTCGGTGCCCGCCGGCAGGTGGTAGAGGGGAGCGCCCAGCTCGATCAGGCGGGGCAGCGCGTGATGGATGGATCCGTCGCCACCGGCGATCACCACCAGATCCGGGCTGCCGCCGGCGCCGTCGTCGGTGAACGCGCGGGGCGCGAGCAGCTCGACATCGTGCCCGGCGCCCGAGAGCTTCGCCCTCGCCCGCTCGGCCAGGCGCGTGGCGCGGCCGGCGCCCGAGAAGGCGTTGGCGAGGATCAGGATCCGCTTCGGTTCTGTGCGCACGCGGGTGGTCAGTCGGGTGAATAAGTCGGTCGAAATAGGGTGTCGATGCCGGACAACGGCGGAAACTTTCCGCTCAAGGGCTTGACCATCAAAATCCGATGGCGAAGATAGTCAACACGA